>DEYX01000376.1 GCA_002365025.1 Hungatella sp. UBA3147
AATTATGGAAGAGAAAAAATTGGCTATACTTTCTATATAATTCAAATATAGCAGGAAAAATGGAGGAACGTATATGAGAATTCCAAAGCACATCGGGATCATACCAGACGGCAACCGCCGCTGGGCCCTTGGAAAAGGAATGGGAAAAGAGGCAGGCTATGACAATGGAATATCCCCTGGAATGGTCCTTTACCACCTTTGCAGAAAACTTGGGATTAATGAAATGACCTTTTACGGCTTTACCGTGGACAATACAAAGCGTCCCTCAATTCAGAGGGAAGCCTTTTCAAATGCATGCGTAAAAGCTGTAGAGGAATTGTCAAAGGAAGATGCCGAGCTTTTGGTTCTGGGAAAAACAACGTCAGCCATGTTTCCGGAGGAGCTGAAACCATATACCAACAGGCATCAGTTCGGCAATGGAGGAATGAAGATCAACTTTCTGGTCAACTACAGCTGGGAGTGGGATCTGGGACTTCATGACGGAGCCATAGGCCCTAAATTAAAAACCGCCGATGTTTCAAGGATCGATCTGGTGATCCGGTGGGGAGGCCGCAGAAGGCTGTCCGGTTTCTTGCCGGTACAGTCTGTTTACTCAGATATGTATGTAATCGATGATTACTGGCCGGATTTTACGCCTCAGCACGTATACGATGCGATAGAATGGTATTCCAGGCAGGATGTGACTCTGGGAGGGTGAAGATACACAGATCGGACTGTTCGATTCCATAGCAAAAGAATATGGTTACTAAAATTTGGCATACTACTTACGGAATAATATTTTAATGGAGGTAATTATGCCAGAGACGGTTTTAGAAAAAACAGAAGGTCGGGTAAGCTATCATGACTCCGTGGAAGAGATGCTGGTCAGGATAAGAGATGACGGATTATCAAGCGTATTTTCCAGATGGGACGAGCAGGAAAAAATACGATGCAAATTTTGCCTGCAGGGATTAAGCTGTCAATTATGTACCAATGGACCTTGCAGAATCAATGAACAAAAAGGACCGGAAAAAGGTGTTTGCGGAATTGGGGCCGATGCCATGGCCATGAGAAATCTTCTTATGCGAAACATTATGGGAGCTGCCACCTATGCCCATCATGCTTACGAGGCCTTTCGGACCTTAAAAGAAACAGGAAAAGGCAATACCGTTTTTCAGATTTCGGACGTTAATAAACTTAAATGGATGTGTGAAAAAACCGGGATCAATACAAACCAGGATGTAAACCAGATGGCTGTCTGCCTGGCAGAATTTCTTGACCGGGAGATGAAAATAAGCCCTGACGAGAAAAGTGTTATGGTGGAAGTCTTTTCACCGAAAAAACGAAAAAAGATCTGGGAAGACTTACACATTTACCCATCAGGCGTTGAACACGAAGTACAGAACAGCATTGCAAGCTGCCTTACCAATGTAGATGGTGATTACGTTTCCCTGGCTACAAAAGCCCTGCGTTTAGGACTTTCCACGATTTATACTGCGCAAATTGGCCTTGAAATGACCCAGGATATATTATTTGGAACGCCGATGCCTCATGAAGTGGATGTGGATTTGGGAATTATGGACCCTGACTACGTAAATATTGCATTTAATGGACATCAGCCCTGGATTGGGGTTGCTGCTTTGCAGATGGCAAGGATGCAGAAGTATCAGGATATGGCAAAGCAGGCCGGAGCAAAGGGAATTCACATCGTAGGCTCTATTGAGACCGGACAGGAATTGCTGCAACGGTTTGAAATGGATGATGTGTTCGTGGGCCTTATGGGTAACTGGTTATCCATTGAACCGTTTTTAGCAACAGGAACAGTGGATGCATTTGTAATGGAAGAAAACTGTTCTCCTCCTGCCATCGATCAATATGCGGAAAAATATCAGGTAGCGCTGGTAAGCGTCAGCACAATTATCGGTGTTCCAGGCACAGAGCATAAGATGCCATATTATCCGGGCAAGGCAGAGGAAATGGCGGAGACGTGCATTAACGTTGCCATTGAGAACTTTAAGAAAAGGCATGAAAAGATCAGGCCCATGGTACCAAAATACAAGCAAAAAGCCATTGCCGGATTTTCCACGGAAGCAGTGTTAAATGCAATAGGAAATGATTTAAATAATCTGGTGGATGTCATCGCAAAAGGACAGTTAAAAGGAATTGTTGCCCTGGCAAACTGTTCCACTTTGAGAAACGGGCCTCAGGATTGGAATACGGTAAATTTAACAAAAGAACTGATTAAAAAAGACATCCTCGTAGTTGCAGGAGGCTGCGGAAACCATGGATTAGAGGTTGCAGGAATGTGCAATTTAGACGCCATCGATCAGGCAGGAGAGGGACTGCAGGGAGTGTGCAGGGCGTTGGGAATACCTCCTGTGTTAAGCTTTGGAACCTGCACGGATACAGGAAGGATTTCCATGCTTGTAACGGCCCTGGCCGACCATCTGGATGCCGATATTTCTGATCTTCCTATTGCAGTGACAGCACCGGAGTGGATGGAACAGAAGGCAACCATAGACGGCTTATTTGCCATAGCATACGGAGCCTATACTCATCTTTCTCCCACTCCCTTTATCACTGGCGCACCAAAGCTTGTAAAGCTGCTTACAGAAGATGTAGAGAGCCTGACCGGCGGCAAAGTGGCATTAGGAGATGACCCGGTTCAGGTAGCGAATGATATTGAAGATCATATCATGAAAAAAAGACGGAAGATGGGCTTGAATTAAAGCCCCGGGAAAATAAAAAGACAAGAATCAATGGATTTGCAGGCAAAGAAGGCATCGGCGTTTTTTCCGAAGCCTTCTTTGTGTATTGGGCAGCCCAAAATGGTGTTTAGCCGCCGGGTTTCCATATTTTTCCTGTTAGAAACGGGATGGAATACAGGCTGCTTCCCCGCTAATGAGAATTATTTCACTTTTCATTTTTCCTGTCTCCTTGTATAATTATTATATTTCCATCGTATAGCAGACATAGGAAGAAGGAGGAGTCTCACGTGACACAACGGAAAAAGGACCTGGAATTTTTAAAAACCACAGAATTATTCCAGGGAATGAATGTGGGGGGGATGGAGTATGGAACGTGCAATTTAAAAAAAGGCAGCCTGGTCAGCAACCGTTATCAGGGGGAGAAATCCATCGGTATTGTAGTAACCGGCGAGATTACCGTCTCTTCGGTCACCCCGGATGGAAAAGAATTAACCTTGGGACAGATTTACCCGAAAGATTGTTTTGGGATCTGCACGGTTTTTACTCATGCCGAGATGCCCAACACACTGCAGTGCATGTGTCCCACTACCGTATTGTACATAAAGAAAAGTGAACTTTTAAAGGTGTTAAAGAGGGATCCGGAGCTGATGCTTCATATCATGACAATCTTTAATAAAAAGATACTATTTCTGCAGAAGAAAGTCGAAATGCTTAATACAACCTCTGCCAAAGCCCGGCTGGCTGATTATTTAGTGAGTCATGCCAATAGCAATGGGGTGGTTTCCCTGCACACGGGAAAGACCGGATTATGTTCCAGTCTGGGGATCAGCCGCGCAACCTTGTACCGGGAACTGGACAACTTCCGCCTTTCCCAGGCAATCGAGTATACGGAACAGAAGATTGTAATCAGGGATGTATCTCATTTGAGACAGTTTTCCCAGTGTCATCTTGACTCCAAGGCGGCTTCATGTTAGTATGCTGGAGTTAGCGGTAACTAACTAAAAGCGAATTAAGGAGAGTCAAATATGTTAAAGATTGCAGTATACGGGAAGGGAGGAATTGGCAAAAGCACAACGACCTCAAACCTGACAGCAGCCTTGTCTGACATGGGATATCGGGTGATGCAGATTGGCTGTGATCCAAAAGCAGATTCCACTCAGAATCTGACGTTGGGAAAACCGGTAAAGACAGTTTTGGATGCAATTAAGGAAAAGTCGGATCATGTGGAGCTTTCAGATATTGTATTTCCCGGTTACAACGGGGCGTTATGCGTGGAAGCCGGAGGACCGACTCCTGGAATTGGCTGCGCGGGGCGCGGCATTATTACCGCTTTTGAACGGTTGGAAGCATTAAATGCTTATGAGATCTACAAGCCGGATATCATACTTTATGATGTTCTTGGTGACGTGGTATGCGGAGGCTTTGCCATGCCCATTCGGGGCGGTTACGCGGAACATGTATTTGTTGTTACTTCGGGTGAGAAGATGTCCCTTTATGCTGCCGCTAATATAGTCAGCGCTGTGGGACAGTTTTCAAAGCGGGGATATGCCCGGTATTCCGGTATCATTTTAAACTCAAGAAATATTGAAAAAGAACAGGAACTGGTATCTGAATTTGCAGAGGAAAGCGGCGGGAAGATCGTGCGGATTCTGCCCCGTGACGGAATTGTACAGGAGGCAGAGCATCAGAAGAAAACTGTTGTGGAAGCATTTCCTGACAGTGTCATGGCAGGAGAATACCGTACATTAGCCAAATCGATTCTGGAGGTGTGCGGTCATGAGATCTGATTGCAGTACGCTTCATTATACATCGCCTGCCCACGGCGGGTGGGGGGTGGTCCGTCTGGCCATGCTGGTTCCGGAAAGCTACCAGCTGTTTGTTTGTCCCTTTGCCTGTGGGAGGCATGGAGCGCTTGGAGCCATCGGTCATGGCTTAAAAGACCGGCTCTCCTATTTATACATTGATGAAAGCGATATTGTATCGGGAGGATATGAGGGTTTAATTCCAGAAGCGGTGTCAGAACTCCTGGAAACACTGGAGAAAAAGCCGAAGGTTCTGATGATTTTTGTCAGCTGCCTGGATGACCTGCTGGGAACAGACCATGAGTCCATACTGGCTGTTTTGCGGGAACAGCATGAAGATGTCCGGTTTACTTTCTGCCATATGAACCCGATCACCCTTGATACGGACAATCCTCCTCCGGTCAATATCCGCCGGAAGATGTACGGTCTCTTGGAACCGTCGGAAGGAAAGATGCGGCAGGTCAATCTCATTGGGAATCCGGTGCAGATCCGGCCGGAATCTGAATTGTATGCATTTTTGCAGGCGATGGGAATCCAGCAGGTCAACCATATTGCGCAATTTGAAACCTTTGATGCATACCAGCAGATGGCGGCTGCCAAATGGAATTTGGTGACAGCTCCGCCGGGAGTGAAGGCGGCCATGGACATGAAGGAACGGCTGAATATTGACTTCGAGTTAGTTTATACTAACTATCGGGAAAAAGATATTTTAGATACTTACGAACGGCTGATGGAAAAGCTGGCGGACAAAGAGAATATCCGGTTTGATCTGGAGCCATACCAAAGGAAGGCAAGGCAGGCAGTCAGGGAAGCAAGAGAGGCAGTCAGGGACAGACCGGTTTATATCGACTATACGGCCGTGATTTTTCCTTTTGCAGCAGCCAGGGCATTCATTGAGGCAGGTTTTCATGTGGCTGGAATTTTTGCCCGGACCGTAGGGGAAGCAGAAAAGGAACATGCGGACTGGATCCATGAACATATGCCGGAAATTCAGATTATAAATCCGATCGGCTATGATATTCCTTCAAAGATCGGAGCATTTCCGGAGGATGCCATTGCCATTGGCTTTGAAGCCGCCTATGTTACCCGTTCCCGCCATGTGTATGGTCTGGTAAACAATGAAGGAAACTTTGGATTTGATGGTATCATCCGGCTGATGCAGGGGATCGTCCATGCGGTCCAGGCGGAAGCAGATTTAGAAACGCTGATAAAAAATTATGGGTTGGTGATATGATGCATAAACTTTCGATACAACTGCCTCCTTTTGCTCCTGATTATTCCGGTGTATGCTCTGCCTTATTTGCCCTGGGCGGCCTGCTGGTAATTCATGATGCTTCTGGCTGCACGGGCAATTATACCGGTTATGATGAACCCAGATGGTATGATTCCCGCAGCCTGGTGTACTGTTCAGGACTCAGGGAAATGGATGCGATCCTTGGCAATGATGAAAAATTTATACAAAAGATAGAAAACGCCGCAAAT
>DEYX01000377.1:0-7958 GCA_002365025.1 Hungatella sp. UBA3147
AAATATCATTTAAATTTTATATTTTAATCAGGAATACAAAACAGGACTTAACCAGTCCCCCTCCTCTATTAAGGGGCTGATTAAGTCCTGTTTTAACACCATTATACACATACTTCCAGCAATATTCAAAGCGACTTCCCCATACAGAAGTGCTAAGCATCCTGAGCCGGTCTACGGAACGATCATAACTGACTCAGTTCATGTCCGGATCTCTCCGGCATCCCGTCGTTTTTTCAATAATTCCAAAACCCGCTCCTTAGCTGTTTTTTCGCCAGTAAAAACCCGCTCCACCTTTATGGTCATGTTTTTTTCCTCATAAGTTACCCGATCTGATGAATCCATTTCATCCACCTCCTGAGAAATCCTATTCAGGCAGGTTTGTACCATATACCGTGCCCCTCCAACATAGGTTAATCTCAAACTATATCCTCAGAAATAGAAAAAGGCATGGCAGCTCCCCTGCCATACCCTTTTTCTCTTCATTTTATTACTCCATATATCCGCCCTTCATTGGCGATACTGCACGTTCACTGAATATTTTCAATACTCCCGACTGATATTTTGAAGGTCTTGGCTGCCATTGCTCCCGCCGTTCCTTAAGAATCTTTTCCATCTCATCTTCAGTCTTTCGCTGGCCCCTTACGCCTACGATTGCAAGGATCCGGTTAGGAATATCAATTTGGATCATATCCCCTTCCTCCACCAGTGCAATGGGACCGCCATCCGCTGCTTCCGGAGAAACATGCCCGATGGAAGGACCGGTGGAAGCTCCGGAAAAACGCCCGTCTGTGATCAGGGCAATGGTGCGTCCAAGCTCTTTGTCTGATGAGATTGCCTCAGAGGTGTAGAACATTTCCGGCATTCCGCTTCCCTTTGGACCTTCATACCGGATGAATACAGCATCTCCAGGTCTTACACGGTGTTTCAGAACCGCATCAATCGCCTCTTCCTCGCTGTCAAAGGGGCGTGCATTTAACACCGCCTCAAACATCTCCTTGGGACATGCCGTATGCTTAATGACCGCGCCTTCCGGTGCCAGATTTCCTTTTAAGATGGCAATTGCACCATCTGTTCCGATGGCATCATGAAACGGCCGGATTATTTCTTCTTTTTTCACACCGACGTTTGCACAATATTCATCGCATTTATCATAAAAGCCATTTTGTTTCAGTATATCGAGATTTTCACCCAGAGTCTTTCCTGTCACAGTCATTGCATCCAGGTGGAGCACAGATTTGATCTCTTCCATGATCCTGGGCACTCCGCCTGCATAGTAGAAGTACTGGGCCGGCCATTTTCCGGCTGGCCGGATATCAAGAAGATAATGGGCGCCTCTGTGCAGCCGGTCAAACATCTCAGAATCTATTTCCAAACCAAATTCATGGGCAATCGCCGGCAGATGGATCAGAGAATTGGTTGATCCGGATATGGCCGCATGTACCATGATCGCATTTTCGAAAGATTCCATAGTAACAATATCTCTTGGTTTTATTCCCTTTTTTGCAAGCTCTATGATCTGATGTCCGGCTCTTTCAGCCATATCCTTTAAATCCGGGCAGGTTGCCGGCATAAGAGCGGATCCCGGAAGCATAAGGCCAAGGGCCTCTCCCATGACCTGCATGGTTGATGCCGTTCCCATAAAAGAACAGGCTCCGCAGGATGGACAGGCATGCTGCTTATAATATTCCAGCTTTTCCGGCTCCAGTTCCCCTCTCTGGCACATGGCGCTGTACTTACCGATCTGTTCCAGGGTAAGAAGATCCGGGCCGGCATCCATAACACCGCCGGTAACCAGAATGGAAGGCATATTCACCCGGCCGATTGCCATTAGATGAGCAGGCACTCCCTTATCACAGCTTGAAATATATACTCCGCCGTCAAATGGAGTTGCACCGGCATGAATTTCAATCATATTGCAGATCGTATCACGGGAGACCAGAGAATAGTTAATGCCGTCGTGTCCCTGAGCCATTCCATCACAGATATCCGTTGTAAAATATCTGGCAGCCTTTCCTCCTTTATCTCTTACCCCATCCACTGTCTTATTTACCAGTTCCATCAGATGAGCACTTCCCGGATGGCTGTCTCCGAAGGTGCTCTCCACCATGATCTGCATTTTAGAAAGATCCTCTACCTTCCAGCCCATACCCATCCGAAGCGGGTCCATTTCCGGAGCTAGTTTCCTTATATCCTGACTAACCATAATAATGCCCCTTTCCTGTTTATCTTTAATATTTCATTTTATATTTATATCTTGATTATAATAATTCATCATATGATTGTCAACTATTCTTCATAATTCATTTCACTATTTCATGCATTTTCCTAATATTTTCATACATACTATCATGTATTATCTATTTCTTCTATATATTCATCAGACCAATTCCCCATATACTTATGACTTATCTGATTCATTTGTACTTGAAGGAATCAGAAATTACATTTATAATCAGATAAGACTATTGTTCACCTGAAAGGAATTTGCCATGGCACCATCACATAAATCTCTTGCCGATACAACAGCGGAAGGAATCATCAAATATATCATTGATAATAAATTAAAAGAAGGTGCACAGCTCCCCAACGAAACCACCCTTTCCTCTCTTATGGGAGTTGGGCGCAGCACTTTGCGGGAAGCCATACGGGCTCTTGTTTCACGCAATATTCTGACAGTTCAGCAAGGGTCCGGAATCTACGTCTGCCACAATACAGGTGTGGCTGATGATCCACTTGGATTCACCTTTATAGAAAATAAGGAAAAGCTGGTGACTGATCTTTTAGAATTCCGCATGATGATCGAGCCAAGGGTCGCCGCTATGGCTGCCTCAAAGGCCACACCGGAGCAGGCCGGGGAGCTTCTCCGCCTGGCGGAACGAGTGGCGGAATGTTACGAATTAGGAAAATCCCACTCAGAAGCCGATGCCATTTTCCATGCTAAGATTGCAGAGATCAGCGGAAATGTCATCGTACCGCAGCTTGAGCCTCTTATTATGCATGCCATTGATATGCTTATTGACATTACCCATTCCGAGTTAAAAGAAGAAACCATAAGAACACATATGGCAATTGTAAATGCCATACAAAAAAACGATGCCATTGCCGCACAGGATGCCATGACTCTTCATCTCATTTACAACCGGGACCGTTTGCGCAAGGCTCATGAAGAAAAATCCTCCAGTAATTTCAACCAATAAAAATGGCATTCCAAAGTTCTTTTCCCCTTCGGAATGCCATAATTGCTCTGTTTTAACGATATCGGCAGATTATTTCCGCTGCCCCTTCATGGTCTGTTCTATAATACTGCGCATTGTATCTTCCGAAAGCTGACCGCTTGCATAACCGAATACATTGCCATCCTTATCAATCATAAATGTGGTCGGATAAGAGAATACTCCATAAGCCTCAAACAGTTCCGCATTCGTGTCCATCAAAACCGGATAGGTGTATCCGTTTTCATTCAGGAATTGTTTAATTCCCTCTTCGTCTTTTTCACTTCCATAATTAGGTGCTGCCACACCAAGAATGATCAGTGCATTATCCCCTTCTGTATCGGCGGTTTCATATATTTTCTGGATGTCCGGCATCTCCGCCCTGCATGGGGGACACCAGGTTGCCCAGAAGTTTAAAAAGATCGTCTTTCCTTTATAATCAGAAAGAGAATGGGTATTGCCGTACTGATCGGTTAAAGTAAAATCGACGGCTGGAAGAGGCTGATTGGCTTCATCTGACTCACCAGTATTCCCTGATTCCGATACAGATTCTTCTTCTGATGCAGATTCTTCTTCTGATGCAGATTCTTCTTCCGGTGCTTCTGCAGTCGTTTCTGTCTGCGGCGTCTCTCCTGATTCTGTGACCGTAGGTGACGGAATGGATGAAAGGTATCCGGTCACCGCATTCATCTTTCCGGTGAACATTAAAATTCCCATAAATACCATGAGAACTCCTCCGACTTTTACCGCATTCTTTGCAATATTGCCGTGAGTCTTAAAAAATTCAAGCACTGTGGTGGTAAAGAATCCCACTGCCAGAAACGGCAGAACAAATCCCAGGGTATATACTCCGATCAGGACAAAGCCCATTGCCTTTGTGGAGGCTGAGGCAGCCATAAGCAGGACACTGGCAAGGGCCGGTCCCACACAAGGCGTCCAGGCAAAGCTGAAAGTGAAGCCCATGATTAGCGCAGTTAAGGGAGACATGGCCAGGGTATTAAGGGAAAATGGCAGTCTGCGTTCCCTTCCCAATACAGATGAGGTCCCAAAAACTCCCAGCTGGTATAAACCGAATAAAACTACCAGGATACCTCCCACTCTTGCAAAAAGAAGCTGGTTTGATTTAAAAAAGCTTCCAAGAGCTGAGAATCCCAGCCCCAGCAGGAAGAATGCGAAGCTGACCCCGATAACAAAGCAGACAGTGTGAAGCATAACCTTGCTGCGTTTATAATAAATCCGCCCGTCCTCCCCGCGGACTCCCGTCCCTCCCGACAGATACCCTATGTAAAGCGGGATGAGTGGCAGCACACAGGGAGAAAAGAAACTGATAATCCCCTGAAGAAACACGGTCATAACTGGAATACTTACGTCGATAGAAAAGCCCAAATACTGTACCTCCTTTTTGATTGTGCCATATGTTACTGATTTCCGGCGTTTTTAGTTGTGATTCTGTATTATTTTCAGTTACAGTTTGCGTGTAAATAAATATACCATTTCTAAGAAAAAGTGTCAAGTTAAACATGGAAGAATCAAAAAAAGCATAGATTTCCTTTGTCACATGGTAAGCGCCTGCTTTCCGCAGGCAGAACATTTTTTAAAACATCTGTCTAAATTAAAAGCCACTCTGGGAAGGTATCCAAAATCCTCCAGAAGAGTAAACAATGGGAAAAATATTGCCATAGGAGGCAGCATAACCGCTACTACCCAGGCCAGAACCCGGTAAACTCCATGAAACAGCAGTTCAGTGATAATCACAGGCACACCGGCAGCGTCAGCCAGCCCGATCAACCACGCTTCTATCTTAAACAGCGCGGTGCTTATTAACTCTGACGGATAATTGGCTCCTGTTATGGTAATCCAGAAGATTCCAAGTAAAACCAGGAACATAATGGGAAAGCCCGTAGCCTTACTGGTAAAAATCCAATCCAGCTTCCGGTCTTTCCGGTTATAGGTCTGATTTTCATATTCCACGATATCCATGCATAAATTTTCTGCCTTATTTATGAAAACAGTAGCCATGTCGTCGCTTACCTGCTCCTGGCTGATCCCGGCAGCCTTCCATTCTTCCCAGATTTCGGCAAGACAGGAAGCCACTTCTTCGGAATCGGCCACTGGCTTACGGTATTTTCTTACGGCTTCCATCAGATTCTCATTGGCATCCAACAGTCTGGCACAAAGCCATCGGGCCTCTGCCTTTCCCTTGGCCAATTGTTCCACTGCGGGCAGGAGCCTGGCAATTGCATCTTCAATATATTGGGGATATTGGATGAGAGCAGGCTTTTCCTCTACCTCCTCTTTTTGTTCCAGGCAGCGTTTTAAACCGGTGTAGATCTGATCAAGTCCCTTATTGCTCCTGGCTGCAGTTCCGGCAACCGGGACCCCCAGGCGCTGTTCCAAGATATCAAGGTTTAAGAAAATTTTCTTCTTTTTAGCCTCATCCATAAGGTTCACACATACCACCACATTGGTCGTGGCCTCCATGATCTGCAGCACCAGGTTTAAGTTTCTTTCCAGGCATGTGGCATCACAGACTACGACTACTGCATCGGGGTTTTCAAAGCAAATAAAATCTCTGGCAACTTCTTCTTCCGTGGAATGGGCCATCAGGGAATAGCAGCCGGGAATATCCACCATAACATATCCCTGCTGGCCATCCGAGCACCAGCCCTGGGCATTGGCAACGGTTTTTCCCGGCCAATTTCCTGTGTGCTGATTCATCCCAGTAAGCTGATTAAATACCGTACTCTTACCTACATTGGGATTTCCGGCCAGTGCAATGACCTTATCCTCTTCCTTCCGTTTCTTAATTTCCAGACCGCAGTCCACAGACTTTATTCCCATCGATTCCCTGCTTAATCCCATACTTAATCCTCCAGCGAAAGGTTAGCAGCCACCATTTCTTCCCCATAGTGGCGGTTTGCTTTTTCCTCTATTTTTGACTGCACCAAGACGCGGCCGGAATCCTCGCTTCTAAGAGCGATCACCGCACCCCGTATTAAAAATGCCGTAGGATCTCCCAAAGGGCTCTTTCCCAGGCACTCCACAGTAGTACCCTCTATAATGCCAATATCCTGTAAGCGTCTTCTCATATCATCATAAGCGGCCAGCTTTGCAATTACTGCTTTCTGACCCCTTTTTAAATCTGTTAAGCATATATTTTCAGACATCATTCTGCCTCCATACATCTAAAAAAGTTTCCATATCCTAACATATGCAGTAAATAAAAAACAGGTTCCACTTTATTTACACTGCTTTTTCTCTTCTTAAATAAGGCGGCCCCAAAGTCGATTACCAACTTTTAGGCCGCCCTGTTTCCACCCTTTACATCTTATGGATCCTGCTCCATTTCCTTTCGTCCTTTTCTCCTTCCACTTCAATCACGATACAGTCCCCGTCTACAGAAAAGTTTACATTCCTGAGCAGACAAGGCCCATTGCTGCTGGTAATCACATGGGCAAATACAAGATCCGGTCCATACCCACGTTCGATCTGGTAATTGATATCGGATATCGAGGGGTTATCTGGCCCCATCCCATCATACAATTCCATTCCCTGGTTCCAGGTAAATACCCGGGTATATATGCCTCCATCCTCATAATCATGGATCACACTGGTTTGATCTTCTGACAAAATGGCCTTTTTCATGTGATGAAGATAGCTATATGGCTTCCTGTCAGAAAATTTTTCTATTTCCATTCCTTCAGGCTGCTTTAACCGGTTTCCTGAAAAATGCATGACCCAGTCCACAGGCCGTTCCTTCCCTGCCCCCTTTACCTGGAATACTTCCGCAAAATAATCTTCCTCCCATGCGATTTTTCTAATCATTTTCACAGGCCGGTAAGTTTCTTCCTTCCACTGAACGATAGTAAAGCTGTCCGGCATTTCATAGGGTTTGGTCCAGTCCACTTCTGCTTCCACATATATGCCCCCATTGCTTTCTTCATAACGGGTTAGCTTTGCATTGACCGGCGCCTGATTATCTCCGCCGATGTTTACTGTATTGTGGGAACCTGTATTCTTATAAAAATCATAGTGCATAACCGCACCGTATCCGGTAGTCCCAAGATCAGGAGATATCCTCTTTCCATGAGCCAGATAACTGATGCCAAGACGATCATAATGATCATGCTCCCCGCCATAGCGGTCATGCTTTATCAGAAGATATCTTTCATCCTTCCCTCTTAAAATCGTGCTCCCGGACTGCCCTGCTTCCACATGGTAATTCCCAGGCTCCATACTGCACTCAGGCAGCTCATCTGCCCCATAAATAAAGGCTTCCAGATTATCTCTCTTTTCTTCTTCATACAACTGGTTCAGTATAAATAGAAGCTTTTCTCCTCCCAGTTCCCGGTATGCAAATTCATATAAATAAAGGCTCGAGGAGGTATGTCCGTAATTGGTATCATTTAGCATGGGAATACGGAATCCCGGTTCCAGATAGGATGCCAGCAGCTCCATCATGGATTTATAATTTGGATGACCGATATGGCTGTGAGGCGTATGAAGGGCAAACTTTTCATAGGCAAAGAAACTGGTAAGGGCATAAAAGTGATAGCCCAGTGCTCCTTCGAACCACATGTGATCCTGGAGTACCCCATTCTCCAGCTGATATAGAATCCCATAAGGCTCATAAACGGCAAACTGTATATACCGGTCAATACCAAAGATCAGTCCGATGACCGCAATGGCTGAGCTTATGATCACTTCATGATTGTGCAGCTGGTTATGGCGGTGTTCCATCAAAAA
>DEYX01000377.1:8119-11015 GCA_002365025.1 Hungatella sp. UBA3147
ATGGCGGTGTTCCATCAAAAATTCAGCTCCAGGGATGAGCATTTCCTTTCCAATAAACTCCTTTTCCTCCTCCGTCATGAAATCAGACAGAAGATCATAGCTCATGGCAAAGCTTCTGAGGAAATTAGCCTCATCAAGAGTCTGAGCGCCTGACTTACCGGGACCATTATAAGGAATATTGCCGTGGACCTCATAGCCCTTATAGTATCTGGAATATTCCATCATGATATTTACGGCCTTTCTGGCATAGTCAGCTTCTCCTGTGATCAGATGGATCAGTGCCATCTGAAATACCGCCGTGTAATTTCTGCTGTTAATAAGCCCCCACCAGGTACTGTCATAAGGCTCACCAGAATACACCCTCCCACAGGAGGGACAGCTGTGATGATACTTATCGTCCCTGTCAAACGTCAGCCGCACAGAACAATCCGGGCAGTAATAATAAAGGGTCCAGTTGGCAATTCCTGTTTTGGGAACCAAAACCGGCTCTGCCATGATTTCCTTTACATCTTCCATGATACGGTTGACAGCTGACCGCTGCCTTTGGTACTTTTCTCTTAAGTGCCGGATTTCCTGTTCTGTAAATTGAATCATTATCCTAACCCTCCTAATATAAATTCTCTTCTTCCACCAATTTTTTAAATTCTGTGGGAGTGCAGCCGTAAAATTTTTTAAAGCTGCTGGCAAAGTACCGCTGGTTTTCATAACCGCATTGGTCTGCGACCTCCTGGATTTTCATGCTTGTTTTCTGGAGCAGGCTTCCGGCTCGTTCCATGCGTTTTCGGATTAAATATTCACCGAAACACTCTCCCGTGTACTGTTTGAAAATCTGTCTGACATAGCTGGAACTGAAATGTACCTTTAAAGCCACTCCCTCAAGATCCAGCTCCGTCTTATGCAGATCATTTTCAATAATCTGCTTCATTAGCTTCACCACTGCATCTGCCCTGGTTTCCTCTGAATTTTCCCGTACCACCTGACAGCACTTTTCAATATAGGCGGCCAGCATATGGTTCATATCCATCAGGCTTCCGTAATTGATCCGATCCTGCATGGAGGATAGAGGCTCCGTATCCGCCCGGTCATATCCATCCTGCTCCATATCATTCTGAATGGCATAAACCAGTTCTCCCACAGATACACCCACATAATCATTCTTCCTGTTGGACATGGAGGCATAACACTTCATCAGGCCTGACAGCCCAGCAAGAGCCCCTGCCTCCTGCCCTGCACGCACAGAAAGCCGGATCTGGTTTTTCCACTCCCGGATCTGGCTGCTGCTGATTTCATTTTTCCGGCTGCTTTCCTCACCATAAAACAGGAATCGCTTTTCTGCGTCTAAGTTTCCCCGCCACACAGCCATAGCTTCCCGGTAGGAATCCACCAGCTTTGTCTGACTCCGGTAAGCACGGCCAAGGGCGCTGTTCATCTGTATATGGTAATACTTCTCCAGGCTCATACTGACCTTTTCCAGGCTTTCCCCAATTTTTTTAAGGAAGTGCTCCTCGTTTTCCCCGTCACCGCACCAGATGGACGCCAGCTGAATCCCGTCAAAGCTGACCGCATACAGGCAGATCCCGGCAGAAAGGTAACCGTTCCGTATCAGCATCAGAAATTCCTCCACATGCTCCTGCTTGCCAAAATCCCATGCTCCGCCTTCCATGCGGATCACTCCTGCCGCGTAAAAACTGCCTTCCAGTATGAAGTCCGGTTCCTCACCCCACTCCTTCCCTCTTATGAGAGCCTTCAGCGCCTTTTCTCTGGCAAGTCCGGCCCGGCTCACGGCCTGTTCCTTTAACAGGCTCATATTTTGCAAAAGCGCCTTCTGGCTGTCCAGCTCCTGTATCACCTTTGTTAAAACATCAATCATTTCCCTGGGCAAAAAGGGCTTTAGTAAATAATCCTTGACTCCAAGTGAAATGGCCTGCTTTGCATAGTCAAATTCATCGTAACCACTTATGACCACATTTTTACTGTATAGCCCGGCTTCCTGAATCCTGCGGATCAATTCCAGGCCATTCATAAAGGGCATGGCTATGTCCGTAATGATAATATCAGGCTTATTTAACAGAGCTTCTCTAAGCCCTTCCTCTCCATCACCTGCCACCGCAACCACATCCACTTCCAGGGCGGAATTTTGGATGTTTCTGACCAGTAAGTCTCTTACATAGTCTTCGTCATCTACGATCAATATGCGGTACATCATTCCACCTCCTCTGTCATTGCCGGAATCCTAAGAACCGCTTTTGTCCAATGGCCGAAGCTGCTTTCATAATACAGCCCATATTCTTTTCCGTAAAACAGCCGGATTCTTTCATTGACATTGTAAATGCCATAGCCTGCTCCACAGTCCGTTCCGCCCTTTTTTAAGGTTTCATTGATGAATGCAAGCTTTTCTTCCGGAATCCCTGCCCCATTATCCCACACTACAAGCTCCGTGACCGTTTCTTTGCCGGATCCTTCTTCACTGATGGAGATCTTTATGATACCGGCCCCCTGCTTCTCTTTGATTCCATGATAAATGGAATTTTCAGCCAGAGGCTGCAGGATCAGTTTGATCATCCGGAAATCCAGGCATTTGTCATCCGCATGAATTTCATAGCTTAAACGGGAATGATATCGGATGCTCTGGATGTCTAAATAGCTTGACACATGTTCCAGTTCTTCCCGAAGGGTGATCACCTCTGCTCCCTTACTTAGGCCGATCCTGAAAAACTTACCAAGAGAATTAGAAAGGATGCTGATTTCTTCTGCTCCCTGATCGGCGGCCTGCCAGGTGATGGCATTTAAGGTATTATAGAGAAAATGAGGATTTATCTGAGCCTGCAGGGCCTTTAATTCCGCTTTCCGCTTCTGCTTCTGAACCTCAGCCACATAATCCCGTTCCCGTTTCAGT
>DEYX01000377.1:11175-12693 GCA_002365025.1 Hungatella sp. UBA3147
CTTCAATGGTCTCCTCCTGTTTCCGGACCAGGCTCTGGATCTCTCCGATCATATAGTTAAAAGATTTTGCAAGGCTGCCTACTTCATCCTTATAGGGATAGAAAAACCGAACTCCCAGGTCACCTTTTTCCACGCAGCTCATACGCTTTTCCAACCGTCTTAAAGAATTGGTCAGCTGGTGGGACAACCACAGGATGACCGCTACTCCCAGTAAGAAAACAACGCCCATGATCTCAAATATCGTATTTCTCAGGATTTTCAGACTTCCAAGCAGGCTCTGCCTTGATTTCAGCCCATAGATCTGCCAGCCATTTTCCTTAAGACGTTCATAGGTGACCAGATAGGAATCTCCCTCGTACTGAAAGTCGCTTGTGATGACATTGCTTCCCCCTTCCCTGGACTCCGAAAGCTTCCTTAGTTCTCCCGGATCCATATCATGGGAACCTATCATTACATTTCCTGCACCATCCAGAATAAGTATTTTGTCAAAAAATTCATATTTTCCTTCTAAAAGACGCTCCAGTTCGGTTTTCTTTAACTGGATCACCAGATATTCCTTTCCCACATAGCCCTGAACACTGAACTGCCAGACACAGGGAATCACCTGGTCATTATCCTGAAATATCTCATCTTTCCACATCGGGAACCAGCGAATGGCATCGCCTCCGCCTGCCTGATAGCTTTTGTAAAAAACAGACTCTTTAAAATCAAACTCCCAATTTCTCATTCGGACAAAATTATCGAAGCTCCCTTTATCCGTATAAATATAGGTGGAGTGGATCAGCCCCTCCCCGGTCTCAAAGTCTCTCATGAAATCAGGAATGGTCCCTAAGGCTTTTACCAGATTGATGTCATTAGGATTATTCAAATAATCGGAAAGGGTTACCATAAAGGTATAATTAGCAAGCATTCCCTTAGCCCTCTGATTGATGACGCCCAGCCGCTGGCCCAAGGTATTCACAATCTGAGCCAGGACGTCCTCTGACCCCACTTTGAAATTCTCTTCAATATCATTGGAGGCGTACTGATAATAGGATAATCCACTGATGGCGGTAGTAAAGAAAAACATGATTCCGAACAGCCAGATGATTTTACTGCGGAATCTTAAATTGTTTATAAATTTCTTCATGCTTTCCCCCCGTTTTCCTGCTCTTCTGTTTTTTACCAGTATATCACAGGACCCGCCCTTTTTCCTATCCTTTTACTGCACCTGCCGTTAGACCTGCAATGAACTGTTTGTTGGCAAACAAATAGACAATCAGGATCGGGATGATAGCGATGGACGCTCCCGCCAGCATGATGTGCCACTCGGCCGCAGCATTGACAGAATATTTTAGCTGGACAACCGCCACGGTAAGAGTCTGAAGCTTCGGCATGGAAATCGTCATGATCAGGCTGGTGATATAATCATTCCAGGCGTTCCGGAAAGAAAATAAGGCTACTACCGCCAGGATTGGCTTACTTAAGGGCAAAATGACCCGGGAATAAACTCCATAAATGCTGCAGCCGTCAATGATG
>DEYX01000378.1 GCA_002365025.1 Hungatella sp. UBA3147
GAAGCCGGGCAGGAAAGAGGAAATGAATCATGGAATATATAACCGGAACCAGAGAATTTCAGATTGAAGAGCCTGCAATCGTAACTCTGGGAAAATTCGATGGACGCCACAGAGGCCACCAGAAGCTGTTAAAGCGGATGGGAGAGCTAAAGGCAGCCAAAGGGTATAAAACGGCTGTCCTTACCTTTGATATGGCCCCCATTACCCTCATGACAGGAAGCCCCCAAAAGGCCATTACTACCAATCTGGAGAGAAAAAACAATCTGGAGAAGATCGGTATCGATTATCTAGTGGAATACCCCTTTACAGAGGAAACCTCGCATATGGAGCCGGAGGAATTCGTAAAGCGTGTTCTGGCAGGCCAGATGAATGCCAGGATCATCGTAGTTGGTACGGATTGTTCCTTTGGATACCAGGGAGCGGGAAATGCGGACAGCCTATACCGGTGGAAAGACCGGTATGGTTATGAACTGACCGTTATCCCGAAAGAGCAGGATGACCACCGGGATATCAGCAGTACCTACATCAGAGAGCAGCTGGATGCCGGAAATATGGAAAAGGCCAACGAGCTTTTGGGAGAGCCATATGCCATACATGGAACCGTGGTCCACGGCAACCATATTGGAGGAGCGGTTCTTGGATTTCCTACGGCCAATATTCTGTCTACGCCGGAGAAACACCTTCCTTTATTCGGCGTGTATGTGTCCAAAGTATATGTGGACGGTACTTATTATGGGGGCATTACGAATATCGGAAGAAAGCCCACGGTGGAGGGAAATTCACCTGTTGGAGCAGAAACCTTTATTTATGGTATAAATGAGGATATTTATGGAAAGACTATAGAAGTACAGCTTTTGCATTTTGTCCGTCCAGAACGGAAATTTGAAGGGCTGGAACAATTAAAAGCACAGATCGGGAAGGATAGAGAATACGGGATGCGGTATTTAAAAGACCTTTCAGATCAGCAAATCACTCATTTGTAAAGGAAAGGCCATAACTTGCGAAGGAAAGTGCATATGACTGACAAAGCATGGAAGGTACTAGGCTTTGCTATAGCATGCGGCAGTGCCGTATGGATAGGAACAGCAGATGTACAGGCCGCAAAATCAGAACCTAACTTAAAGACCGGTTCGCCAGTAGCAGGCATTTCGGTCTACATGGATCAATATCAGGAATCCATAAAACAGGAAGGTGCAGAAACGCCGGCCGGTCTTACGCAGGAAAAAATGAGGTATGGAACCTTCAACTCAATCTTTCAAAATCTTGGGGTGAGTGTGGTGGAGGATTCCTTGAACATCAGAAAAGAACCAAAGAATGATGCGGAAATCGTGGGGAAATTGAGAAACCATGCCGGCAGCAGTGTGCTGTCAGAAGAAAATGGCTGGTATAAAATAAAGTCAGGACAGGTAACCGGATATGTATACGGAAAATATCTGGCCACCGGACAAGATGCCAGAGCAATTGCCTACTATAACATGAAGCTGATGCTCCGGGTAGACACTGAAACCCTTCGGGTCCGCAGCAAACCGAATACGGATTCTGAAGTACTGGGCAAGATTCATGAGGGTGAAACATATCCTTTTATCTCCCATAACGGGGGATGGGCAAAAATCCAATATAAAGGTCAGACAGCCTATGCCTATGTACCAGAAAATGCCACAATCGCATTTACCATACCTGAAGCGGAAAAAAACAGTGACCTTCGCAATCAGGTTGTAAACTATGCGGTCGGGTTTGTGGGGAACCCATATCGATGGGGCGGCACCAATCCTAATACAGGGGCGGACTGCTCCGGTTTTGTCCAGTATGTGATGGAGCATGCCGCAGGAGTTCATTTAGACCGTACCTCAAGGCAGCAGGCCGAAGAGGGAGAAGTCATACCAGCGTCCAGCATGGAGCCTGGCGACTTGCTGTTCTATGCAAGCGGAAGGCAAATCGACCATGTGGCCATGTATATTGGAAAGGGAAAAATCGTCCATGCGGCAAACCGCAGGAGCGGGATCAAAATCTCCACCTGGAATTACAGAAAGCCGGTCACCATACGGAGGGTGATTCCATGACAATGATATTAAAAATAAAAATAAAGGTTGCAGATTGGCGCCCCGTATGAAAGGGGCCTCCTGTCTGCAACCTTTGTTTTTAATTCTTCTTTTTTCCAAGATAAGCTGCTTTTACCGATTCATCGGCCAACAGCTTTTTCCCGGACCCTGTCAAGGTAATCCGCCCGGTTTCCAAAACATATCCGATATCAGCCGTGTGAAGGGCCATATTGGCATTTTGTTCGATGAGAAGAACGGTTACACCTTTTTTGTTAATCTCCCGGATAATGGAGAAGATATCCTTTACAATCAGCGGAGCAAGACCCAGTGAAGGTTCATCCATCATGAGGATCTTTGGCTGGCTCATCAGAGCCCTGGCAACTGCCAGCATCTGCTGCTCGCCTCCTGAAAGGGTACCGGAAAGCTGCCAGCTCCTTTCTTTTAACCGGGGAAATAAATCATAAATCCAGTCGATATCCTCCTTAAGATCGTCATTTCTTAAATAGGCTCCGATCTTGATATTTTCAATAACGGTCATATCCGGAAACACATGGCGCCCTTCCGGTACCAGGGCAATTCCCCTGGATATAATATCCGGAGTATCCTTGCCGATCAGTTCCTCCCCATCCAGGGTGATGCTGCTTCCGGCTGACGGCTTTACCAGACCGACAATAGATTTTAAGGTCGTGCTTTTTCCGGCTCCATTGGCTCCGATCAGGGTCACAATGCTCTTATCCGGCACTTCAAAGGAAATTCCCTTAACGGCTTCAATTCCGCCGTAATTCACTCGCAAGTTATCAATCTTCAGCATCGTCGCTCACCCCCAGATATGCTTCAATTACCCGTTCATTGTTCTGGATATCCTCCGGCGTTCCCTGCGCGATCAGTTTCCCGAAATCCAGAACATAGATGCGGTCGGAAATCTGCATGACCAGATCCATATGGTGTTCGATCATGAATACGGTAAGATGGTAAGAATCCCGGATCTGTTTAATAAAATCAGTTAATTCCTGGGTTTCCTGGGGATTCATACCTGCAGCCGGCTCGTCAAGCAGCAGAAGTTTTGGTTCCGTTGCAAGGGCTCTGGCGATTTCTAAGCGCCTTTGTAAGCCGTAGGGAAGGGAGGTTGCAATTTCATCCTTTAAATGAAGCAGGTTTTGTTCCTCTAAAAGGGCAGCGGTTTCCGCCCGCATCCGTTCCTCTTCCCTGCGGTTTAAACGAAGAGTTGCGGAAAATACATTCTGTTTGGCACGCATGTGCTTTGCGATGAGTACATTGTCAAATACGGTCAGCTGTCCGAAAAGGCGGATGTTCTGGAAGGTACGTGCAATGCCTCCTTTTGTAATCACATCAGGCGTGCTGCTGATCACTGAGATTGGACCTGGCGTTACTTCTCCCAGATAGTTTTTTTTCATTTTTCCCTTTGGGGTATTGGAAAGAATGGTTTCTCCCATAAAGTCCACCTGCCCGTAGGTTGGCTCATAAATACCGGTAACACAGTTAAATGCGGTTGTCTTTCCAGCGCCGTTGGGACCGATTAAGGCCACGATTTCTCCCTGGTTTACGTCAAGGGTCAGACCGTTTACAGCCACAACGCCGCCGAACTGCATGGTAATGTCCTGCATGTGGAGCACGTTAATTGGAGTTTTTGCCGTGTTTGACATTATGCGTTATCTCCCTTCTGTGCTTTGCTTTTTCTCTTCAGCCTGGATGGAATACTTCGGATAAGCCGACCAAGCCCCTCCCAGGAAAATTCATTACTGCCCATAATCCCGCGGCGGTAGAAGAGCACCACCATCATCAATAAAATAGAAAAGATGACCATACGGAAACCGGAACGGAACAGGGGTACTTCAAATCCTCCGATAACCAGCGGATTATCAAAGAAACGAAGCCATTCCCTTCCTGCGGTGACCAGAAAGGCGCCGATAACGCTTCCCGTAATGCTTCCGATTCCTCCAAGAACTACGATTAACAGGATATCGTAGGTTAAGTTGATGGAAAAGGTCTTCGAATCAATGGAGCGCATGAATATGGCCAGAAGCCCTCCGCCTACGCCTGTGAAAAAGGAAGAGATAACAAAGGCCAGCTCCTTATAACGGAATAAGTTAAGTCCCATGGCCTGCGCGGCCACTTCATCTTCACGGAGGGCCTTAAATGCGCGTCCGTAAGAGGAATTAATGAGAAGGAGCATTAAAAGGATACAAAGGGCCGGGAGCCCAAAGGCTGTAAAAAGGTTAGGAAAACCGGGAATACTTTTTAATCCGTAAGAACCGTTGGTGATCTTGTCTAGCTGGGGAGCCGCAATGACAGCCCGGATGATCTCGGAAAAGCCCAGGGTTGCAATAGCTAGATAATCACTTTTTAACCGGAGAACAGGGATGCCGATAAGGGCGGCCATAGCCGCGGCTAGGAGCCCTGCGATAATTAAGGCCAGCCAATAAGGGCAGTGTAAGTTCGCGATAGCAGGAGAGATGCCGCTGACATAGTAAACGCTGGCCCTGCTTTCCACCGGAATGGTAAGGATAGCTACGGTATAGGCTCCGATCGCCATAAAACCGGCCTGGCCTAAGGAGAATAATCCCGTAAAGCCGGTAAGCAGGTTCATGGAAACGGCAACCACCGCGTAGATGGCACTTCGCTCCAGGATGGAGATCTGATAGCTGTACTGGGCGCTGTTAGCCTGTAAAAAAGCCAGCAGAACGATGATGACCAGAAGAGCAGCCAGAGTATAAAGTTTGTTTTTGGAAACTGCATTTTTCTTCATAGGGGGCACCTCACACTTTATCGGTCGTCTTCTCGCCGAACAGTCCCGTAGGCTTGATCAGGAGAATGATGATTAGCAGAACAAAGGTAAATGCGTCGCTGAAGGTGGAATATCCCATAGCTACCAGGGCGGTTTCGCCAAGGCCAAGGATAAAGCCTCCGATCACGGCGCCTGGAATGCTGCCGATACCGCCGAATACTGCGGCAACAAAGCATTTTAAGCCAGGCAGGGAGCCGGAGAACGGGAATACGGTCATTCGGTCCGTAAAATAAAGCACGGAGCCGACGGCGGCTAAAAGGGAGCCAATGGCAAAGGTAATGGTGATGATGCGGTTGATCTTGATTCCCATAAGGGCGGCAGTATCATAATCCTTTGCGACCGCGCGCATGGCCATGCCTATTTTTGTCTTATTGATCAGGGTGATAAGCCCATAAACAATGATAAGGGTCAGGACCGGCGTTAAGAATGTTACAAAGGATGCGGAAAGACCGCCGATCTGGTAGATCTTCTTAAGAAACGGAATTTCCGGATATCCCTTTGGCAGGGCTGTGAACAGATAGGTAGCCAGATTCTGCAAAAGGTAGGAGACACCGATAGCAGAAATCATGACGGACATTCTGGGTGCGGTACGTAAGGGGCGGTAAGCCACCCGTTCGATGGATACGCCTAATAATACGGTGACCAGTAAAACCACTGGAATGGAAATGTACCATGGAAAACTTGCCATGGCAAATATCATAAAATAACCGGCCATCATGAAGATATCGCCGTGGGCGAAGTTGATGAGCCGCAGGATACCGTAAACCAGGGTATAACCAATGGCAATCAGCGCATAAGCGCCGCCCAGGGAGATACCGGTCAGGCATTGCTGTAAAAAGGTTGTAAGACTCATGTGGCGAAATGCCTCCTATCTGTTGAGTATGTAATATGGCTTATCGGAACTTGCGAAGCAGGTTTCGATAAAAGGGCTGTCTTTTAGCCCATTCATCCGATTATCGGAAGTGCTTTCTGCTTCCGATAATATGTAATGAATTACGCGGCATTCACCGAATAAACCTGCATATATTTTTATTCAGCTCATTGATCCCGCAAATGGAACGAGTGGGGAAGGAAATACGTCCCCACTCATCTGGTAATGACTGCATTGTCACGGTATCTTAGTTATTATTTAACCGTAGTAGTCGTCAGGAATTTAAATTTTCCGTTTTCAATGGTCTTTATGAACGCCATGTCTTTTTTTGCATCTCCATTTTCATCAAAGGATATGCTTCCGGTAACGCCGTCAATGGACACGCCCTTTAATGCATCACGGATGGCGGTGCCGTCTGTGGAGCCAGCGGTTTCAATGGCCTTTAATGCGCAGAGGTAGGAATCATAGCCGAGTGCAGATACAGCCGGGATGATTTCGTCCTGCTTATTTTCCTTTAAGTAAGCCTTAAAGCCGGAGATAAAGGCAGCAGCTTCCTCATTGGCCGGTTCTGCTTCATCAAAGAAGGTAGAAAGGACAACGCCTTCTGCGGAACTACCTGCATTTTCGATGATGGTGGAGTTCTCCCAGGTATCACCGGCAGCGATGGTAGCTGTAATTCCAAGTTCACGGGCCTGCTTGATGATAAGAGGAGCCGTAGTAATGGAAGATGGTGCAAAAATGATGTCAGGATTCTGAGCCTTGATGTTTGTAAGGATTGCCTTAAAATCGGTCTGATTGGTCTGGAACTGTTCTTCGCTGACAATATTGCCGCCTAAGCCTGTGAAAGCTGTTTTGAAGAAGGAACCAAGGCCGGAGGAATAATCATCTCCTAACTGGGTAATGACAGCAGCCGTCTTTGCCCCGTTGTCATTGGCATAATTGGCCATAACCGTACCCTGGAACGGATCCAGGAAGCATACCCGGAAATAGAAATCATTTCCCTGGGTCACCTGAGGGTTGGTACAGGAGGCGCCTATGGCAGGAATTTTGGCATCTGCAAATATCTGTCCAGCTGCAATAGAAACACCGGAACCATAGCTTCCCAGCACAGCGGAAACCTTTTCGCTCACAAGCTTCTGTGCAGCGTTGACTGCTTCCGTTTTATCGGATTTGTTATCCACTTCCACCAGTTCCACCTTATACTCCTCTCCTCCGATTGTAACCGTTGGATGAGTCTTGTTTGCGTAGCGCATTCCCAGGACTTCCTGTAATCCGCCCCCTCCGTTCTCTCCGGTGGTAGGCTCGAACACGCCGATCTTAACGACCTTTGCGCCTCCGGAGGCAGAAGATGAGGAACCAGTGCTGCAGCCGGCGACCATGCTGGCGCTCAAACATGCTGCAAGAGTGATTGCAAATACTTTTTTCAATTTCATAAATGATATCCTCCTTTATGTGTATCTCATACAAACACAACTGTCTCTCGTGCAGATACACGCTGCATTATATTATATACAGAAGATTGAAAAAGTGCAAGAAAAAAATGAAAGAAAATTATAATTTAAAGAAAAATATTATTTTAACAATAAAACAAGGAGTCCGGATCCTTGATAAGTGTCCGAACTCCCTATTTTATGTTATAATCTAATAGTTAACTGTTTTCACTGGCCGCACGTATGAACTCCCGAAACAGCGGATGAGGTCTGTTAGGCCTTGATTTAAACTCCGGATGTGCCTGTGTGGCGATGAACCAGGGATGAGATGGAATTTCTATCATTTCCACGATCCGTCCATCCGGGGAGATACCGGAAAGCTTCATCCCGGCGTTTGCCAGATCATTGCGGTAATCATTGTTTACTTCATAGCGGTGTCTGTGACGCTCATGGATCAGCTCTTCCCCATATACTTCATAAGCCTTGGAGGATTTGTCCAGCATACAGGGATAGGAGCCAAGTCTCAGTGTGCCTCCGATGTCCTCGATGCCGTTCTGGTCCGGCATTAAGTGGATGACCGGGTGAGTAGTGTCTTCATCAAGCTCTGAGGTGTGCGCGTCGCTAAAGCCTGCTACGTGGCGTGCAAATTCCACGATGGCCATCTGCATTCCAAGACAGAGGCCAAGGAATGGGATGTTGTTTTCCCGGGCATAACGGATGGATGAGATCTTTCCTTCAATACCGCGGCTGCCAAAACCGCCGGGGACCAGAATTCCGTCCACATCACTAAAATGGCTGGCCGCGTTTTCATCGGTAACAAGTTCTGAATCGATCCATTTAATATGAACCTTCACCCGGTGGAAGACACTTCCGTGTTTTAATGCTTCCACCACGGAAATATAGGCATCGTGAAGCTGAATGTATTTGCCAACCAGGGCGACCGTCACTTCTTTTTCCGGATGCTTCCAGTTTTCGATCATTAAGGTCCAGTCCGCCAGGTCTGGTTTGGGGCAGGGAAGGTTTAAGCTTTCACAAGCGACTTCAGCTAAATGTTCTTCCTCCATGGCAAGAGGAAGCTCATACAATACTTCCACATCCAGGTTTTGGAGTACATGGGTTTTGGGAACGTTACAGAATTGTGCGATTTTGCTTCGGATTCCGTCATCAAGGGGCAGTTCGGAACGGCATACAATGATGTCGGGTTGGATCCCCATCCCCTGTAAGTCTTTTACACTGGACTGGGTGGGTTTGGTTTTCAGTTCGCCGGAAACCTTTAGATATGGAACCAGGGTCACGTGGATGAGAATGACGTTTTCGTGGCCTGCTTCGTGTTGGAATTGACGGATTGCCTCAAGGAATGGCTGGCTCTCGATGTCGCCTACCGTTCCGCCTACTTCTATGATGGCGATCTCTGTTTCAGAGGAGTTGCTGTTGCTGCAGTGAAAACGGCTTTTGATTTCGTCGGTAATGTGAGGGATAACCTGTACGGTGCCTCCCCCGAAGTCCCCGCGCCGTTCACGGGTCAGTACGGTCCAGTAGACCTTACCGGTAGTAACGTTGGAATTTTGAGTCAGATTTTCGTCGATAAATCGTTCGTAATGGCCAAGGTCGAGATCGGTTTCAGCACCGTCCTCGGTGACGAAAACCTCACCATGCTGCACTGGATTCATGGTGCCCGGATCAATGTTGATGTACGGATCAAATTTCTGCATGGTGACCTTATAGCCTCTGGCCTTAAGCAGACGTCCAAGAGATGCTGCGGTAATACCTTTGCCAAGCCCGGATACAACTCCTCCGGTGACAAATACGTATTTCACTGACATAACAGTGTAACCTCCTTTTGTAATGGTATGGGAATATTTTTAAAAAAGAAATTATACAGCTATTCTTTGAAAAAATCCAGTGTCTTATGAAAAAACTAAGAATATAAAGTATAAGATATTGTATGAAAGCATTCTTATGGTAAAAATTCATGGCTGTTAAATAAAACCAGCCCAGGTGTTTATAAGGATTTAATAATTCTTTTCTTGATTTATGGGGAAACTGACACTATAATGATAGAGGTATAAAATGGGTAGAAACTATCCGGATTGGAGAATTCACACAGATGGATAACAAGAATCAAAATAATAATAATAAGATGCCGAAGAATACCCAGGCCATCGCCATATGGGTCATCGCGTTTCTTATTGCGGTAGCAGGGATTTCTTATCTGCACGGCGCGATTACGACGAGGACCAATAAAGAACTGAGCTACGATACCTTTATGAATATGGTAGATCAAAAACAGGTGGAGTCGGTTAATGTAGAAGATACGAAGATTACCATAAACCCCAAGAAAACCTGGGAAGGATATAAACCTGGCGTTACCTATTATACGGTAAGGATGGACAACGATTTAAATCTGGCGGAGCGCCTTCGCACTGCCGGAGTGGAAACCCTTAGGACCCGCCGTGACGGCAACTTTTTCATTCAGACCATTGTCAGTTATCTGCTCTTGTTTGCAGCTATGGGATTCCTTTTGAACTTCATGATGCGCAGGGTCGGCGGCGGCGGACTCATGGGAGTTGGAAAGAGCAATGCCAAAGTTTATGTACAGAAGGAAACAGGTATTACCTTTAAAGATGTAGCGGGGGAAGATGAGGCTAAGGAATCCTTAACTGAAATCGTGGATTTCCTCCATAATCCGGGAAAATATACAAAGATCGGAGCAAAGCTTCCTAAGGGAGCGCTTCTTGTAGGACCTCCAGGAACGGGAAAAACCCTGCTTGCCAAGGCGGTTGCAGGAGAGGCACATGTTCCCTTTTATTCTCTGTCCGGTTCTGATTTTGTAGAGATGTTTGTAGGTGTGGGAGCGTCCCGTGTCCGGGATTTGTTTAAGCAGGCCCAGGAATCTGCTCCCTGTATTATTTTTATAGATGAGGTAGATGCCATCGGTAAGAGCCGTGATTCCAGATTCGGCGGAGGAAATGATGAGAGAGAGCAGACCTTAAACCAGCTGCTTTCTGAGATGGATGGTTTTGATTCCTCAAAGGGACTTTTAGTGCTTGCAGCAACCAACCGGCCTGAAATCCTGGATCCTGCGCTTCTCCGCCCAGGCCGTTTTGACCGGCGGATTATCGTGGATAAGCCGGATCTAAAAGGCCGTGTGGATATCTTAAAGGTTCATGCCCGGGATGTGCTTCTTGACGATACCGTTGATTTAGATGCCATTGCTCTGGCTACCTCAGGAGCCGTTGGTTCCGATCTTGCCAACATGATTAATGAATCCGCCATCCTGGCAGTGAAAAACGGCCGTCATGCGGTGGCACAGAAGGATTTATTTGAGGCTGTGGAAGTGGTGCTTGTAGGTAAAGAGAAAAAGGACCGTGTTCTTAACAAAGAGGAACGGCGCATTGTTTCTTATCATGAAGTGGGACACGCCCTGGTCAGCGCCCTTCAAAAAGATTCGGAGCCTGTGCAGAAGATCACCATTGTTCCAAGAACCATGGGTGCTTTGGGATATGTAATGCATGTACCGGAAGAAGAAAAATTCTTAAACTCCAGGAAAGAACTTCATGCCATGCTGGTAGGCTATCTGGCCGGCCGTGCGGCAGAGGAGATCGTCTTTGACACCGTTACCACCGGAGCGGCGAATGATATTGAACAGGCTACCAAGGTAGCGCGTGCTATGATCACCCAGTACGGTATGTCGGAGAAATTCGGACTTATGGGCCTGGCATCAAGGGAAGACCAGTACTTAAGCGGACGTACCGTTATGAACTGTGCAGAAGCCACTGCTTCCCAGGTGGATGATGAAGTCATGAAGATGCTGAAAGAAGCATATGAAGAGGCCAAGAGCCTTCTCTCAGAAAACCGGGATGTAATGGATAAGATCGCGGAATTCCTGATCGAGAGAGAGACCATTACCGGTAAGGAATTCATGAAGATATTCCGGGAGGCAAAGGGAATTCCGGAGCCGAAGGAAGAAAATAAGGATTCTGAAAATGGGGAAGTGTCAAAGGAAGAGGAAGACGGCCTTTCTGATTGGACAGAAGAAAAGAAGGAAATGAAAGAATCCGTAATTGATGTTGGAAACGTTAAAGATTAATGGTTGAGAATCGTCAGGCAGCTGATGCATGGATAGAGCCGTGCAGCAGCTGCTTTTTTTGCCTTTGTCGTATGATTAAAGTATTATATAAATGGTAATTTACTCAATTTTATATTATTATATAATCTAAGATTATTATTTTTTAATCCAAAGGGCATTGCTTAAGGAGGATACAAAAGCATCTAAAGGAACAACCATTAGGTGTTTTTTTAGTTCACCCACCAATAACTATCCAAAGGTATACCGTGTAAATATGGCAGATGGATGAAAGAGAGATCAAAAGATTGTGGAGTATGGGAGTTGATAATGCCGATGGTATATTGCTTGAATATACAATTTTTATATAATAGCTGATTAAAAATCAGCTTGTTAAATGCATAATAACGAAAGAAATGTAAGTGAAAAACGAAAGAAATGTAAATTTATTATATAAAATATAATTTTTTTGTACTTGATTATATAATAATTGCTTAAACCTATAAAAAATTGAACATTTAAGATATTAAATTAATCTGCTAAGATAAGAGTGCTTACGAAGCAGTAACAAGAGGAGAACAGAGAATAGGAGAGCGAGCTTATGAAAGCAAAAAAAGTATTGGGTGTTTTGTTGGTTACGGCAATGACGGGTATTTCTCTATTGGGGTGCGGAAAAGGAGAAAATGGAGAGACAAGTGCAGCGGCTAGCAGTGTGAGCAGTGATGCAGGCAGCACAAAAGGAGCAGATAAAGGGGAGAAGGCTAATCTTCTTTTATGGATGCCTCCATTTGGAACAGGAGATTCCCTGGATAAGGAATTCTGGACTAAGACATTAGAGCCGTGGGCGAAAGAGAATAATGTGAAATTATCGATTGAAATTACACCATGGGGGAATTATGAAGAAAAATATCTGACAGGTTTCTCCTCTGGCGAAGGCCCGGATGTAGGCTATATGTATCTGGAAATGTTCAATGATTTTATTGAGATGGGAACACTGGCAGATGTAGATGGTTATTTCACTCAGGAAGAGAAGGATAATTATCTCTACTTTGATCAGGGGAACATGAAAGGTGGACAGTATGCAATTCCATTTATTGTAGGGAATGCGAGAATTCCATATTTCAACATGGACATTTTAAAGGCAGCAGGAATAACAGAGCTGCCCAAGACATGGGATGAACTGACCCAGGTTCTGGTGCAGGTGAAAGAAGCCAATCTGGGAAATGTAATACCGTTTGCACAGGAATGGGCGGATCCGGCAATCGGGGCATTAAATAATATCTATTATCCTTATCTATGGCAGGCCGGTGGAGATATCTATAATAAAGACGGCAGCAAGGTTGCACTGATGGATAATGGCGCAGCTGTGGAGGCGGCGCAGTTCCTTTATGATTTGAAATTCAAATATGGTGTGCTTACTGATGAAAGTTTGGCGTTGTCCGGGGATGATGTGAGAACCCAGTTCTGTGAAGACCGTATAGCAGTAGCCTCTATGGATGCAAAATCGGCAGGTGTTTTAACTGATGCTGGCATTAACTGGTCATTTATTCCTAGTTTTGAAAAAGAGACAAAGGCTACATGGGTAGCATCCGATGCGTTGATTGTTAGCAATGCATGTAAAAATAAAGAATTAGCCGTGAAACTTATTAAGTACATGACGTCTGCACCAGTGATGTCAAGCTTCCATAAAGAAATTGCCGGATTCCCTCCGATTACTAAGGATGAGGAATATAATGATAACCCAGTGTTTAAGGACATGTATGAGACTCAGAATGAATATTTACATACCCTGCCTGTTGCAAATGGTTCCTTTAAAGTCATGGATACGTTATACAAGAATTTACAGCTGATGATGTTAGGAGACTTAACGCCGGAAGAGGCGATTCAGAAAACAGTAGAATATTCAGAAAGTATTAATTAGTGGTCCATGATCTGCCTGACAGAATCTGATTCGTCAGGCAGAACTTTATCCAGGCAAAAGGAAGGGAAGTCTATGAAGCACAAACAAAAAGAGGCTTTAACCGGTATCGCGTATGTACTGCCCAGCTTTATACTGATTATGGTTTTTTCTTTAGTCCCCATTATCATGAATGTTTATTTCAGCTTTACTAAATATAATATTTTGCAGCCAGCCCAGTTCGTGGGTCTTAAAAATTATGCCAGGATGCTTAAGGATACTTATATCTGGGCGTCGTTAAAGAATACAGCCATATTTACGCTCATCACAGTGCCTGCACAGACGATGCTTTCGTTGATATTTGCGGCAGTTATTGCAGAGCGGTTCCAAACCAGATTTGGGAATTTTGTTAAAAGTTCGTTGTTTATTCCCGTTATCGCTTCTGCGATCCTGGTTGGTACTTTATGGTCGATTCTGTTAAGTCCCACAGGTGTTGTGAATCATGTGCTGGGTCTTTTCGGTATTCCGCATATCAACTGGCTGGGCGGAAAGTCTACTTCACTGATCAGCATCTGCATTACCAGCATCTGGAAGAATGTAGGATACTTTCTGGTGATTTATTATGCGGGAATCATGAACATTCCGCGGAGTCTATATGAAGCGGCTGAGGTAGATGGTGCATCAACCGTACAGAACTTTATATATATTACACTTCCCAGCCTGTCCAGCGTGACGTTCCTGGTAGTGACTCTGGGTACGATCTGGTCATTTCAGGTATTCGATCTGGTGTATACCATGACAGGCGGCGGTCCCGGTATGAGCACGGTTACTTTGGTGCTGACAATTTATAATACGGCATTTAAGGAATATAACATGGGATATGCAAGTGCTATCGCCCTGCTCATGTTTGTATTTGTACTGTTTATATCATTTATGCAGAAATTATTATTAAGGGACAGAGGGGAGGAGGCAGCATGAGGAAAGCGGACAAGAAAGGCTGGTTATTCAAAATCACCATCGGGGCGGTTCTTTTATTCGCTGCGCTTCTGTCTATGGCTCCTTTTATCTATATGATGCTGGTATCATTGACACAGAAAACAGTGCTGGATTTAAACTTTGAAAATGCAGATTTCAGTTTTATTAACTATAACCGCGTATTCCGAAATTTCAATCTGGCTACCAATCTGGCCAACAGTATCATTGTGACAGTTTCAGCCTGTGTGCTCAACTGCGTCATCTCTTCTATGGCTGCTTATGCTTTTGCCAAGAAGAAGTTTCCATTCCGCGACCAGTTGTTTAACATTTATCTTGCCACATTGATGATTCCAGGGCAGGTAACGTTGATTCCGGTATTTACCATCATGAAAAAGCTGGGGCTCATGAATACTTACCCTGCGCTTTTTTTACCGATTATCAATGCTTTTGGCGTTTTTTTGATCAGGCAGTTTATGGTGACCATACCGGATGAGCTTCTGGAAGCAGCCAGTATTGATGGATGCGGTGAGAACCGGATATTTATTTCTATCGTGATACCGCTGATTAAGTCGGTTATGGTATCTTTAATGATTTTTACCTTTATCACCTGCTGGAATGATTTCCTCTGGCCGCTGGTAATCGTGACAAAACCGGAGAGACAGACGTTGACACTTGCAATTTCTGCGCTGAAGGGAAGCTATTCAACGAACTATGGCCTGGTGATGGCAGGCTCCACATTGACCTTTTTGCCACCATTTCTTCTGTATATCTTCCTTCAGAAACAGTTTGTGGAAGGAATTGCGATGAGTGGAATCAAAGGATAAGAAAAAAGGAGGATTTTATCGATGGTACGTTATGAGTTTTTTTTGACACACTCTCTGGAGAAGGTACTTCCGGATTGTATGCCGGAAACATGGAAGCCGGGCTGGAATCTGGAGGGGTTCCGGAATGAAATAGTATCTTTTCAGCTGATCTACACTGCCCTGGATGGAGAGCGGGGGATGCCGCAGCAGAAATTTCACATCCAGGTAAACGGCGCAGAGGCGAGAATGAGAAAGGTGGGGCTGGTACCTTCGGATTATCCCTGCTATGCAGAATATGATACGAATTATATTACTACCAAAGCAGGCATGTTTCCCGATGTGCTTTTACCTTTTGATGGCACGGTGATTCCTGTTCCCGGTCAGATGAGAAGCATCTGGATTGATATAGATCTGCGGAATCTGGAGACTGGGAGCCATGAGATAACAATTACGGCAGAAGCGGAAGAGGTAACAGCCTGTGCAAACGGCGTGATAATCCATAATCCCAATGCAGTGGAACAGAACTGGAAGCAGACCTTGCAGCTTCAGGTACTTCCGGCGGTCCTGCCGGAGCAGAGGCTTCTGCATACAGAGTGGTTTCATGCGGATTGTCTGGCGGACTATTACAATGTTGAAGCTTTTAGTGAGGAGCATTGGCAAATTGTTGAGAACTATATCCGTTTTGCAGGAGAAGAGTGTGGAATTAATCTTCTGCTAACGCCTGTTTTTACACAGCCGCTGGATACAGCAGTGGGAGGGGACCGGACAACCGTCCAACTGGTGGAGGTGATACAGAAAGAAGGGCAGTACCGATTTGGATTTGATCAGCTGGAGCGGTGGTGTAAGCTTTGCAGGAAATACGGGATTCTGAATCTGGAAATCGCTCATTTCTTTACCCAGTGGGGAGCATATGCCACACCAAAGATCATTGCTGAAACAGAGAATGGTAAGGAGCAGATCTTTGGCTGGGCTGTGGAAGCTGTTTCCCCGGAGTACCGGTATTTTCTGGAAAACTTTGTACCAGCGCTTCTTGGGAAGCTGGCAGATCTCGGATATGAAAAGAATCAGCTGTTTTTCCATATTTCGGATGAGCCTGGAGAAGAACATCTGGAGAGTTATCTGGCTGCCAAAAAACAGGTTACTGATCTGTTAGAGGGATATACCATTGTGGATGCGCTTAGCAGCTACGAATTTTACAAGCAGGGTATCGTAGAGCACCCTATTCCGGCTAATGACCATATCCAGCCATTTATTGATCATGGTGTGGAGGATCTGTGGGTGTATTATTGTTGCGTACAATGCGTGGATGTGCCAAACCGGTTCTATGCGATGCCAAGTGCGAGAAACCGGATTATGGGAGTGCTGATGTACTTATACCGTATCAAGGGATTCCTGCACTGGGGCTATAATTTTTATAATTCTGCTTTTTCCCTCAGGCATATCAATCCTTATGCGGAAACCCATGCAGGTTTTGCATTTCCTTCCGGAGATCCCTATCTGGTGTATCCGGGAGAGGGAGGCAGTGTAGTTTCTTCCATCAGGAACCAGGTACAGATGGATGCTTTTTATGACCTGCGGGCCATGGATTTACTGGAAAGCCTGTCAAGCCGGGAAACGGTAGAGTCTTTGATTCTGGAAGGAGAGAAGGAAAAAATGACATTTAAGTCATATCCCTCCAGCAGCAAT
>DEYX01000379.1 GCA_002365025.1 Hungatella sp. UBA3147
TGAGGATCATGGAGGCCGGATCTGGGCTACCAGCAAGGAAGGCATTGGAACGGAGATACATTTTGTTTTGAGAAAATACCAGGAGGTCATACAGGAATGAGCAGAATTCTGATAGTAGAAGATGAAGAAAGCATTGCAGAGCTTGAGAAAGATTATCTGGAGCTGAGCGGATTTGAGGTTGAGATTGAGAATAACGGAGAAGCAGGACTTCATAAGGCCCTTCATGAGGACTTTGATCTGCTGATCCTGGATCTGATGCTGCCGGGAGTGGATGGCTTTGAAATATGCAGAAAGGTCAGGGAAGTAAAAAACACCCCGATCATCATGGTTTCCGCTAAAAAAGAGGACATTGATAAAATCAGGGGCCTGGGGCTGGGAGCCGATGATTACATCACAAAACCCTTCAGCCCAAGTGAGATGGTTGCCCGTGTAAAAGCCCATCTGGCCCGTTATGAAAGGCTGATCGGAAGCGGAGTGCCGGACAACGAGATCGTTGAAATCCGGGGACTTAAAGTCGATAAGACAGCCAGAAGGGTATGGATCAACGGAGAGGAAAAGAATTTTACCACAAAGGAATTTGACTTATTAACCTTCCTTGCCCAGAATCCAAACCATGTATTTACGAAGGAAGAGCTGTTTAATAAAATATGGGATATGGAATCCATCGGTGATATCGCTACCGTTACCGTCCACATCAAAAAGATCAGGGAAAAAATCGAATTCAATACGGCTAAGCCTCAGTATATCGAGACGATCTGGGGAGTCGGTTACCGGTTTAAGGTATAAAAATGAAGGAAAAATTATTCGAGATACCGTTAAATGATGCCATGGATGCAGACGATGAGTGCCTGTTCTGCTTTCTTGAGAGAAAAGCGGAACAGGAGCTTATGGATTTTGTATTAGGTTCCTGCGCTTCCTATATGGAAAGCGATACGAGAGAAGCCACAGACCGGTCAGGCTTTTGCCGGATCCATCAAAAGAAAATGTTTGATTACGGCAATGCCCTGGGAAATGGCTGGATCTTAAAAACCTATTATAAGAAACTGATAAAGGAAATGAAGGAAGAATTTAAGGAGTATGCTCCCGGAAAAACCTCCTTAAAGGACCGCCTTACGGGAAAGACAGGAAACGGAAATTCCATGGCTGCCTGGATCGAGGGGAAGGAAAAGACCTGCTATATCTGCGACCGGTTTTCTGAAATCTATGAGCGGTATGTGGCAACCTTTTTCCACCTTTATAAAAAGGATTCTGTTTTTCGGGAAAAGCTTGAAAAAAGTAGGGGATTCTGCCTTCACCACTTTGCAGATCTGTGCAGCGGAGCGGATAAATATTTAAATGACAAGGAGCGAAAGGAATTTTACCCTGTCATTTTTCAGATCATGGAACAAAATATGGAGCGGATATCCGGTGATGTCGACTGGTTCATTGAGAAATTTGATTATTTAAACAAGGATGCGGATTGGAAGCAGTCAAAGGACGCCGTTCAGCGAGGGATGCAGAAACTGCGTGGCGGATACCCGGCAGATCCTGCCTATAAGCAGCGGTAAGTTTACCGGCTAAGGCGCTTAAACTGTCCGGGCGTATAGCCTGTGGTCTGGCGGAAGGTGCGGATAAAGTTGGAATAATCATGAAAGCCTGATAAATGGCAGGCTTCTAAAACCGTATGTCCCTGGGAAAGCAGCTCCTTTGCCAGAGCCACCCGTTTTACCACGATATACTGGAATATGCTGCTTTCTGTTTCAGATTTAAATAAGTGACTGATATAATATTTATCAAGGGAAAGAGCCTGTGAGATAGAATCCAGGGTCATGGGCGTTGTTAAGTTTTTATCAATATAACTCATGATTGCCTGGGCCCTATGGGGCTTAGGGGCTGTTCCCCCGGGGCTTGTCTTTTGCCAGGCCCTGTTAATAAGAATAAGAATCTGGAGCAATGTGGTCATTGCTGTTAAGTCGCTGCCGTAGGAGCAGCGATTTTTTTTTGCCTCATGAAGACACTGGGCCATGGAAATCAGACTCTCGTATTCCTCTTTTGAAAGCAGGACCAGGTTGCCTATGGCAGGTTCCCGGTGGAAACATTCTAACAGGTTGGTGTCAGGGGTACAGTAAGGACGGATAAAGGCGGGGTTCACATGAATAACCAGTCGGGTGAAGGCTTCGCTTGTTGTGTTGATGGCCTTGTGGATCTCCCGGTTGGAAAACAGGATTAAATTTCCAGGGTTCATATCGTAGCATGCATTTTCCACAAAATACTGGATATGACCGTCCATGAGCAGATAGATTTCATGGCTGTTGTGCATGTGAAAGTCCACGTTTCCGGCAATCTGGCTGGTGGTAAAATCACAGCTGAAAGGCTCGGTAAATTCGCTGTAATGGTAAAGGCTCTCCTTTTTCATGGCTTCCTCCTGAAATAGACAATTTATGCATGCTTCTAGTCAATCTACGCAAACAAATTGCGTCAAGAACAGTATATAATAAATCTATCATAGAAAGAGGAAAAAGAAAAGAGGAGGTAGTCATGGTTCGGGTTGGAATAATCGGCTGCGGAAACATCGGGGGAGTTCACACCATGGTACTGAATGAAATAAAACAGGTTAAGCTCTGCGCTCTGGCAGATATCCGCCTGGAACGGGCAGAGGAATACTCGGCCCGTTTTACGGATGGAAAGGCGAAGGCTTATGATTCCATGGAGGAAATGCTTGAGAAGGAAGCGCTTGACGTGGTTCATATCTGCACGCCTCACTACTGCCATGTGCCAATGGCAGTAAAGGCCCTAAAGAAAGGGCTTCATGTATTTATGGAAAAGCCGCCTGCCATAAGCAGGGAGCAATTCGATGAGCTTTTGGAGGCTTCCGGCCAGAGCGGGGGCAGGTTAGGCATCTGTTTCCAGAACCGGTATAATGAAACAACAAAAAAGGTAAATGAGCTTTTGGCACAGGGGACCCTCGGGAGGATAAAAGGCGGAAGGGCCTTTGTTACCTGGCACAGGAATGCTCCTTATTACACAGAGAGCGGCTGGAGGGGAAAGCTTGAGACAGAGGGTGGTGGTGCGTTGATCAACCAATCCATTCACGCCCTGGATCTGCTTCTTTCCTGGCTTGGAAAACCAGTGAGAACAGAAGCTTCCATGAGCAATCATCATCTGAAAGGAATTGTGGAAGTGGAGGATACCCTGGAAGCCTATATGACATTTACGGAAGGAACGGATCCGGTAAGCGCAAGTTTTTATGCCACTACGGCTTACGCCATGGATGCACCGGTTTTCTTAGAGATTGCCTGTGAAAATGGGTTTGTCCGTCTGGAAGGAAACTCTGTCTGGTATCAGATGAAAGGGCAGGAGGAGCCGGCAGTATGGCAGGCGAAAAAATCTTCCCTGCTGGGAAAGACCTATTGGGGCAGCGGGCACGAAGCCTGCATCAGAGATTTTTATGATTGTATAGAAACCGGGAAGGCCTATTTCAATGACCTTGCCTCGGTTCAGAATACATTTTACACCATGATGGATATTTATGATTCTGCAAGAAATGAGGGGAGATAGGACATGGATAAGGTAAGACTTGGTATTATTGGAATTGGAAACATGGGAAGCGGACACTTAAAGAATATTCTTGAAGGAAAAGTCCCGGAGATGGAAGTGACTGCGGTAGCGGACCGCCAGGAAGGCAGAAGAGCCTGGGCAAAGGAGCATTTACCGGAGTCGGTGGTTGTTTTTGAAGAAGGAAAGGATTTAATTGCAGCAGGCGTATGCGACGGAGTCTTGATTGCAGTGCCTCATTACCAGCATCCCGAACTGACCATTGATGCCATGAACCACGGACTGCATGTAATGTGTGAAAAGCCTGCGGGAGTTTACACCAAGCAGGTACGGGAAATGAACGAGGCAGCTAAAAAATGCGATCGGGTCTTTGGCATGATGTTCAACCAGAGGACCAACTGTATTTACCGGAAAATGCATGAACTTGTAACAAGCGGGGAACTGGGAGCCATCAAGCGGGTCAACTGGATCGTAACGGACTGGTACCGCACCCAGTCCTATTATGACTCAGGAAGCTGGAGAGCTACCTGGGATGGAGAAGGCGGCGGCGTACTGTTAAACCAGTGTCCTCATAACATGGATTTAATCCAGTGGATCTGTGGAATGCCAAGCAAGGTACAGGCATTCTGCCACAACGGAAAATGGCATGATATTGAAGTAGAAGATGATGTAACGGCTTATTTGGAATACCCAAACGGGGCTACGGGAGTTTTTGTCACCACAACCGCAGATGCACCGGGAACAAACCGGTTTGAGATCACTCTGGAGATGGGGAAACTGGTCTGCGAAAATGGCCAGCTCATGCTTCATAAGCTGGCTGAAAACGAGCGTACCTTCTGCAAAACGGCAAAGGGCGGATTTGATACTCCGGAATGCACGGTAACAGAGGTTGAAACGGACGGGGAGAATGAACAGCATGTCGGAGTTTTAAAGGCATTTGCAGGCAGAATCCTTCACGGCACGCCCCTTATTGCGGAAGGCGTGGAAGGAATTAACGGTCTGACTTTATCAAATGCCATGCATTTATCCAGCTGGTTAAAGAAAGAAGTGGAGATTCCCTTTGATGAAGATTTATTCTTAGGAGAGCTTAATAAGCGCCGTAGCGAATCCAGGAAAAAAGAAGGAACCGGCGTGGTATTTAACACAGAAGGAAGCTATTAAGAAACACCCTTCGGGTATCCCTTAATGCCCAAAGTACATGGGCGGTAAATAGGAAATGAAAAAAGGAGAAACGATTATGTGGGATGGAATTCTATTATCTGGTTTTGCAGATGAAATCGATATGGATTTAGGAAAGCAGATTGAAGTATTAAAGAAGCTTGATATTCATTATGTGGAAATGCGGGGTGTTAACGGCAAGGGTCTGGTCGAGTATTCGATCAATGAAGCAAAAGAAATCAAAAAGCAGCTTGATGAGGCAGGCCTCCGTTTATCCTCCGTAGGTTCACCCATTGGAAAAATAAAAATCACCGATGATTTTGCCCCTCATATGGAGCTTTACAAGCATACGGTGGAAATCGCCCATTTGATGGATGTACCATACATCCGTATGTTCAGCTTCTTCATGCCTGAGAATGAAAGTTACGCTCCTTACCGGGGAAAGGTCATGGATCAGCTGGGACAGTTTGTAGATTACGCAAAGACCAGCCAAGCCGTGCTTCTTCATGAGAATGAAAAGGATATTTACGGAGATGTGGCAGACCGCTGCCTGGAAATCATGAAGGAATTCTATGGGGATCATTTTAAGACAGTCTTTGACTTTGCAAATTTTGTTCAGTGCAAGCAGGATACTCTGGAAGCCTATGAAATGTTAAAGCCCTATATCGCTTACATCCATGTAAAGGATGCCCTGTGGTCTGATGCCAGTGTGGTTCCGGCAGGCATGGGAGACGGACATGTGGAAGAAATCTTAAAAATGCTGAAAAACTGTGGATATAATGGATTTTTATCTCTGGAACCTCATTTAAGCGATTTTGCAGGATTCAGCGCTTTGGAGCAGAATGCAGCAAATAAGAAAAAATTGAGCGGAGAAGAGGCCTTCACCATGGCCTATGAGTCACTTAAGAAAATACTTGAATCAATTTAACGATATCCCATATTCCTGCCGACTGGCTTATGAATGCAAGAGTAAGAAAAGAAAATGTCACTTGTAATTTGTCTGACAAGCTGCTATAATGCATCTCAAGGAGATTAAGGCTTATGAAGATTCAAAAATCGAATGTAACAGCTCAGATTATTGAATATATGAAATCCAACATTGAAAACGGCATCTGGAGAGCCGGTGAGATGATTCCGTCGGAGCATGTTCTTACTGAGGAGCTTTCCGTGTCCCGGGCAAGTATCCGTACGGCGATTCAGCAGTTCATTGCATTGGGACTGATGGAGAGCCATCATGGAAAGGGAACTTATCTTATTTCAAATGATATGTCCGTATTTCGGAAAACCGGCAGAAAAGATCATTACTACAGCATGGAAGACATTGTCCAGTCTCTTCAGTATCGAATTGTCGTAGAGAAGGGGACGGCCCAGCTGGCAGCGGAGCATATCACTCCGGAGGGGTTAAAGCGGCTGGAAGCTTATCTTGATGAGATGAAACGAAGTGTGGGAGATTCGGATGGGTTTGTGCACAGCGATATGATGTTTCATCAGGAGATTTCAGAAGCCTCTGGTAATCCGCTGCTTAAGCACGGTTTGTGTGAAGTGCTTACAAACACGAGAGAGTACCATCATCAGCTGAATGAGCTGGTTGGATATAAAAACGGCCTCTATTATCATACGATGATTCTGGAAGCGCTTAAGAATCGGGATGGGAAAAAGGCAGGACTGCTGATGGAAGAGCATCTGCAGACTTCCATGAAAGATGCGCTGGAATCAGAAACTGAATCATAGTTCATTATATTTTAGCCCCGGCATGACGAGCCGGGGCATAAGATAGAAGATACTTGTCAGACAACTAACAAGGTAAAAAGCAAATTAAGGTATTGGAGGAAAAGGAGAACGAAGGGATGGAAATTAAAAATTACACAGATTTAACCGGGAAAAAGGCAATCGTAACAGGTGCGGCACAGGGTTTGTGTCATGGAATGGCGGAAGGCCTTTTGGAAGCAGGAGCAGAAGTCTGCATCATTGATATCAGCCCAAAGACTCTGGAGGCAGCGAGAGAGTTTTGTGACAGGGGTTACATTTGCCGCGGCGTGATTGCAGATCTGGGAGATGACGATGACCTGGAGAACGGCTTCCATGATGCAGTAACCGTAATGGGCGGCCATCTGGATATTCTGGTCAATGGTGCAGGTGTGCAGAAACGCCATAAGTCAGAAGATTTTCCCATTGAGGATTGGAATTTTGTAATTAATATCAATTTGAATGCCGTGTTCAAGCTCTGCAAGCTTGCAGGGCAGCAGTTCCTAAAACAGCAGAGCAAGGGAAAAATCATCAACATTGCCTCTATGTTGTCCTTTTTCGGCGGCTATACCGTGCCAGCATATGCGGCATCCAAGGGAGGCGTGTCACAGCTTACAAAAGCTCTGTGCAATGAGTGGGCAGCTGATGGTATCAATGTCAATGCACTGGCACCTGGTTACATGGATACGGAAATGAACGCTTCACTGACAGAACCGGATAACCCAAGATACAACGAGATAACGGACCGTATCCCGGCACATGTATGGGGGACTCCGGAAGATATGAAGGGACCATGCGTTTTTCTGGCATCAGCAGCCTCCGATTATTTGAATGGAGCGGTCATTCCAGTAGACGGCGGATATCTGGTCCGGTAAGGAGGCTTTCCGATGATAACTGGAAAGATTACAAAAGAACGAAAGAAAGGCCGGAGATATGTTCCTGCAAAAGACAGGGGACTGCAAGAGGTGATTTCACCAGGGGATACAGATTCGGCCATGGCGGAATGTAACTGGATTAAAAGGTTGGAAAGGAATGGACAGCGATCATGAATAAACGAACATCGATTTATTTGCCGCAGTTTACGGTTGGCGAGGATGCGTTTTCAGTATTTGGTGATGAGATGAGAAAATACGGAACCAGAGTGGCAGTGGTTTATGGCGAAAAGGCATGGAATGCATCGAAATCTTATGTTTTGCCTGCATTGCAGGCAGCAGGACTTACCGTAACGGCAGAAGTCCTTTACGGCAAGGACGCAACCTTAGAAAATGTGGAACGAATTCTTGCAATACTCATCAGTCAGGAAATTCATATGATTCTTGCCGTTGGAGGGGGAAAATGCATTGATACGGGTAAGGTAATTGGGGATAGAATGGGAAAGGCAGTGTTTACGGTTCCATCCATCGCATCAAACTGTTCTCCGGTAACAAAAATCAGCATTATGTATCATAAGGATGGTTCCTTCCGTGAGATCGTAAAACTGAAATCCGTGCCGTCTCATTGTTTTATTGATCCGCGTATCATATTGGCGGCTCCGACAAAATTTCTCTGGGCAGGGATTGGTGATGCGATGGCGAAAAATGTGGAATCCGAGTGGTCTGCCAAGTCAGGCGAACATCTGGACTTTGGCAGCGAGTTTGGCATCACAGCCGGTAATATGTGCTTTTCTCCAATGGTTCGGGAAGGAAAGCAGGCACTGGAGGATGCGAAAGCAGGAAAGGTAAGCGAGGCATTGGTAAATACGATTTTAAATGTCGTAGTAGCTCCTGGTGTCACTTCGGTATCGGTTCAACCGGATTATAACGGCGGGGTCGCACATGCGTTATTTTATGGACTGACAAAGCGTAAAAATATCGAAAAGAATCATCTGCATGGTGAGGTTGTATCCTATGGTACTCTGGTAAATCTGATTCTTGATCAGAACTGGGATAAGTTTAAAAAGGCTTATGAACTGAATCGTTCCATCGGTCTTCCGGTCTGTCTGGCGGATCTGGAGCTGGACCGCAGCGATTCGTTTGAGGATGTATTGGAGGCAACGCTGGCAAATCAGGAACTGACCCATACACCTTATCCGGTTACGAAGGAAATGATATACCATGCAATTCAGGAGTTGGAAGATTATAAAAATTAAACCAATTATAATAGACACAGGAAATGCCAAATAGCAGCAGCAGACACCTGTGTCTTTGTTTTCCGTCGGTTAACATTTTAACATAAGAGTTGGAAGATCCTCTCCACACCGTATAAATTATGCTTTCATCTACGATTCGGGAGCGATTTGGATGGCACAGTCCTGATCTTTGCAGTAAGAACTGAATTCTTCATCAGGCATCTGTTCCGTCAATATACAATCAAACTGACCGATCTCTCCGAAGGTCATAAGTGAGGTACGCCCAAACTTTGAGGAATCTGCCAGAAGATAGTGCTTCTGGCTCTTTTTTAACGCTGTTTTCTTAATAATGTATTCCTCTGTGGAGGCGTTGCAAACCCCGGCCTGAAGGGAAATTGCGGTGCAGGCCATAAATGCCCGGACAATGTTATAATCCTCCAGGTATTCCACGCAGGAGCTGCCTACTAATGAAGCAGTATCCCTTTTTAGGGATCCTGGCAGGACAATTAAATTGATGTTGGGATAATTCATGGATTTATTGATGACCTGGAGGCTGTTGGTTATGACAGTGACCGTACTTAAATGGGCCAGGTGATCCACAATGCTCATGGTGGTGGTCCCGCTGTCAATAAATATGATATCCTTCTCCCGTACAAAGGAAGCGGCCAGTGCAGCGATCCTCTGTTTACTTTGTGCATTTCTTCCGGCACGCTCATGAAAAGTGACCAGATTTGGGATAGGGGACGCATTTTCGCATGCAATGACGCCGCCGTAGACTTTTTCCACGGTGCCACGGGCGACAAGGATCTCTAAGTCCCGGCGAAGGGTGTTTTTCGAAATTTTAAATTCTTCACACATGGCATCAATGGAAGCCGTTCTGTGCTCTAGTATATATTGCTCCAATTGGTCGATTCGGGAAATTCTCATAGGTGTACTCCTTGCTCAGCTGCCTCTCTGGCATACTGTTATAGTAAGATTATAGCAGATGTTCAAAAAATATCAAGAAGTAACCAACACTTAACCATAATTTATAAAAAAATAGAGGAATGTCTTGACTCATATCGAAATAAGTGCTAAAATATGACCATAACATTACATAAATAAAATCAAAATATAACCATAAAGGGGAAGGGAGAAGAAAACTCTTATTGTCATTGATGAAATGGTGGTGGGACAGGAAATGTGATTTTCTCCTTCCATACCAGAAAAGAGATGATTAGGGATGATGCGGCGGAGATTTTCCACAGTCAGTGGGATGGAAGCCCGGATAAAGGAGAAGAAGTATGGGATTAGTAAAAATGAAGGAATTGCTGGATCAGGCCTCAGAAAAAAACAGGGCGGTTGGAGCCTTCAGTGTGGGAAACCTTGAGATGGTGAAGGGAGCTGTAAAGGCAGCTGAAGATATGAATACCCCCATTATCTTACAGATTGCGGAAGTGCGTCTTCCTCATTCCCCGCTGACTCTGATGGGGCCCATGATGGTGGAGGCAGCGAAGAATGCAAAGGTCGATATCGCAGTTCATCTGGATCACGGCAAGACCATTCAAGTGTTAAGACAGGCTTTGGATTATGGGTTCACCTCCGTGATGATGGATGGCTCCAACCTTCCCTTTGAAGAGAATATGGCAAAGACCTTAGAGTCAGTCAATCTCGCCAGGGTATATAAAGCGACTGTAGAAGCAGAGCTTGGCCTGGTGGGCGGAAGCGAGGATGGGAGTACGGATGAGGGAATCCGATGCACCAATCCTGACGATGCCGGAACCTTTTGCGAGAGGACCGGTGTGGATGCACTGGCTGTAGCAATCGGTAATGCTCACGGCAATTATCCGGTGGCTCCCAGACTGGCTTTTGATGTACTGGAAGCCATTGATCAGAAGACTGATGTTCCTCTGGTTCTTCACGGCGGGACCGGAATTACTCCAGAGGACTTCCGGAAAGCCATAGGCCTTGGAATCCGGAAGATCAACATTGCAACAGCCAGCTTTGACAGTCTTACATATGAAGCTGCAAAATATCTGGAATCTGAAGGAAAGCATGATTATTTCGGACTGAATGAAGCGATGGTCCGGGGAGTGTATGAGAATGTAAGGCAGCATATCCGGATCTTTAACTGTGTGGAGCCGCTTACATAAATCAGTATGATATCATTAAAAACCGCTTAAACAAGCCGTTTTTCATAACGCTTTGTATGTTAAGCGAAGAGAAAGGAATGGATATAAAAATGGGAGAAGTAAAAAAATTAAAGTTTCTTGTAAATGGTCAATGGAAGGAATCGAAGACAGAAAAGTATTCTGATGCGTACGATCCAAGTACCGGTGAAGTAATTGCCAAGGTGCCTTGCTGTACTCCGGCAGAAGTGGAAGAAGCCGTGGAGGCAGCCAAAGCGGCGTTTCCGTCCTGGTCATCTACCCCTGTGATTAAAAGAGTTCAGGTACTTTATAAGCTCAGGGATCTGCTCATCGAGCATATGGATGAACTGACCATGCTGGTGGCGAAAGAAAACGGTAAGAATTGGGAAGAGGCTCAGGGCGATGTACTGAAAGCCAAAGAAGGAACCGAACAGGCCATAAGTGCTCCGTCACTGATGATGGGAGACAGCCTGATGGACGCTTCCAGCGGATTTGATACGGTTCTGTACCGTATGCCTCTTGGAGTATTTGCCGGCATCGTGCCATTTAATTTCCCGGCAATGATACCTATGGGCTGGATGACCCCTATGTGCATCGCCTGCGGAAATACCATTGTACTGAAAGCCGCATCCTTTACCCCTCAGTCTTGTATGCGTATAGCTGAATTGTATAAAGAAGCAGGACTGCCGGACGGCGTTATTAATATTGTCACCTGCTCCAGAAACGAAGCAGAGATTCTTCTCACTCATCCCGACATCAAAGGGATCAGCTTCGTAGGTTCCACATCTGTAGGTATGCATATCTACTCGACTGCTGCGGCTACGGGTAAGAGAGTTCAGGCCCTTTGTGAAGCAAAGAACCATGCTCTGGTTTTAAATGATGCACCGGTCAAGAGGGTAGCAGCTGGAATCATTAATTCCTCTTTCGGTTGTGCAGGAGAAAGATGTATGGCTCTCCCTGTTGTGGTAGTACAGGAGGGAATCGCCGACGCTCTTGTGGCGGAAATAATCGCTCAGGCCAAGACTCTTAAAGTGGGTCCGGCGTATGATAAGAGTTCGAAACTCGGTCCGGTTGTAAATCAGGCTCATAAAGATTCTATCGTCAAATGGATCGAGACAGGAATAGAAGAAGGTGCAGAGCTTGTACTTGATGGACGGGACATTGTTGTAGAAGGCTATGAAAGCGGCTTTTATTTAGGGCCGACGATATTTGATCATGTGGCTCCCGGCATGAGTGTAGGGGAAAAAGAAATCTTCGGACCGGTGCTGTGCATCAAGAGAGTAAAGACTTTTGAAGAGGGATTAGAGATCATGAATGCCAATCCATATGCAAATGGTTCTGTTATCTTTACGCAGAACGGTCACTATGCCAGAGAGTTCGCCAGACACACCGACGGTGGTATGATCGGTATCAATGTGGGAATTCCGGTTCCTGTAGGAATGTTTCCTTTCAACGGCAAGAAGCTGTCATTTATCGGGGATCTGCACTGCTTAGGCAAGGATGGATACAGATTCTTCACAGAAAATAAAGTTGTCACCACCAGGTGGTTCGACGAAGAAACCGGAGAATCCACAAACGTGAATACCTGGGATGGTACAATCTAAAAGAAGCCGGCCAATGATAGAAAAAACGCCCTGCAAGACGGATTAAGACCTTGCAGTGTGTTTTTTCGTTCCAAGAAATGGTTGCCGCATGCAAAACGGGATGGGAGAGATGTAACGATGGAATATGTAAAATTTGATGAAACCAGAGAAATGGACATAATTCTTCTTGGAAGGGTGGCAATTGATTTTAATCCGGCTTACAATGAGTATGTGAAAGAAGAATTCAAGCCGTTAAAGAAAGTGCATATGTTTGAGAAGTTTGTAGGCGGTTCTCCGGCTAACATCGCTGTGGGTGTAACAAGACATGGCATGAGGGCGGGATTCATCGGGAAAGTATCGGATGACCAGTTCGGTGAGTTTGTTGTGGATTATTTTAATGATCAGGGGATCGATACTTCTCATATTACAAAGTGTAAAAATGGAGAAAAGCTGGGACTGACTTTTACAGAGATGCTCTCTTCCAGTGACAGTAATATACTGATGTACCGGAACTGCATTGCTGACTTGCAGCTGGATGTAGAAGACATAGACGAAGCATATATCAAAAAGGCAAAAGCAATTCTCATATCAGGTACGGCACTTGCACAAAGCCCGTCAAGAGAAGCGGCCCTTAAGGCGGTCATGCTGGCGAAGAGAAACGATGTCAGAATTATCTTTGATATCGATTACAGAGCCTATAACTGGAAGAATGCGGATGAAATCTCCATATACTACTCTGCAGTTGCCAAAGAGGCTGACATAATCATGGGCTCAAGAGAAGAATTCAACTTAACGGAGAAACTGATCAGACCAGACATGACAGACGAAGAAAGTGCGGCTCTTTGGCAGGGATACCGTGCCAGGATCGTGGTCATTAAGCATGGAATGAAAGGGTCTACGGCTTATACTCATGACGGACAGTCATTTTCCATCAAACCTTTCCCGGTGGAAGCCAGAAAGGGATTTGGCGGCGGCGACGGATATGGTTCCGGGTTCCTCTACGGCCTGTATCAGGGTTGGGATATCATAGACTGTCTGGAGTTTGGTTCGGCAGAGGCCTCCATGATGGTAAAGAGCAATAACTGTTCGGATTCCCTGCCGACTCCGGAGGAGGTACATGCATTTATAAAAGAAGAAAAGGAAAAGTTTGGTGAAATGATTGCCCGTGTATAAAAAAATAAAGGAGAGCGGAACATGTCAAAAACAATAAGAATGACAACAGCACAGGCACTGGTGAAGTTCCTGGATAACCAGTATGTTTCTGTCGATGGAGTGGAGACAAAGTTCGTTGAAGGTATTTTTACTATTTTCGGTCATGGAATCGCGGTTGGTTTAGGAGAGGCTCTGGATACGGACCCCGGTCAGCTTAAGGTGCTTCAGGGAAGAAATGAGCAGGGGATGTGCCATACGGCCATTGCCTTTTCAAAACAGAATAACCGGAAGAAAATCATTCCGTGTGCCTCATCCGTGGGACCGGGTGCGGCCAATATGGTAACAGCCTGTGCAACCGCAACGGTAAACAACATTCCGCTGCTGGTATTTCCGGCTGATACCTTTGCCTCCAGGCAGCCGGATCCGGTATTGCAGCAGCTGGAACAAAGCAGCAGTCTTGCGATCTCAACAAATGATGCGTTCAAACCAGTGTGCAAATACTGGGACCGGATCACCAGACCGGAGATGATCATGAGCGCCTTGATTAGTGCCATGCGTGTGCTTACAGATCCGGCAGAAACCGGAGCATGCTGCATAGCCATTTGCCAGGATGTAGAGGGAGAATCCTTTGATTATCCGGATTATTTCTTTAAGAAGCGGGTCCACAGGATTACCAGGCCTCTTGCAGTAGATGAAGAACTGGATGAGATCGCAGATATCCTATCAGAGGCAAAGAAGCCGCTTGTTATCGTAGGCGGAGGAGTCCGCTACTCCGATGCAGGAGAAACTGTAGAAAAATTCTGTGAAGAATTTAACATACCCTTTGGAGAAACCCAGGGAGGAAAGAGCGCCTGTAAATCAAGCCATCCCTATTGTCTGGGCGGTATCGGAGTCACAGGTACCTATGCCTCCAATGTAATCGCTAAGGATGCTGATGTGGTGATCGCCATCGGAAGCAGGCTGAGTGATTTTACAACAAGTTCAAAGTGGCTGTTTAAAAGAGATGACGTCAGATTTATTACCATTAATAACAGCAGATTCCATGCATATAAGATGGATGCAGTCAAGGCGGTGGGAGATGCGAAGGTTACCGTTCAGGCGCTGGCGGAAAAGCTTAGGGAAAAACAGTATGTGGCTCAGTACAAAGACGAGATCGCCGATGCGAAAAGAAAATGGGATGAAGAGATGGTGCGTTTGGGAAGCATTGAATACACCGGAGATGATTTTGAACCCAATATAAAAGCAAGAGATCCCAGGACAATCCCGGAGTTTGTCCGGTTAACCAATGGAAGGCTCACCCAAACCGCTGCACTTGCAGCAATCAGAAGGGTCATCGATGAAGATGCTACCATCATCACGGCAGGGGGCTCCCTTCCCAGCTGTATGCAGCGTATGTGGACGACTGACAAACGGGGCGGATACCATGCAGAGTACGGATACTCCTGTATGGGGTATGAAGTGGCAGCCACCCTGGGTGTTAAATTTGCGGAGCCGGAAACGGAAGTTTACTGTGTAGTCGGCGATTCCAGCTTCCAGATGTTACATAGTGAAATTATGACTATTATACAGGAACGGCAGAAGGTCAATATTCTGATATTTGATAACTGCGGCTTTGGCTGCATCAATAATCTGGAGATGAACCATGGGATCGGAAGCCTTGCCACGGAATTCCGGTATACGGACGGAAAGAAGCCTTCAGGGGATTTAATTCCAGTTGATTATGCCAAAATCGGGGAGGGGTATGGTCTGAAAGCTTATACCTGCAGAACCACCAAAGAGCTGGAAGAGGCTCTGGAAGATGCCAAACAACAGGAAAGGGCCTGCCTGTTTGATTTAAAGGTGATCCCAAAAACCATGACGGATGGTTATGAATCCTGGTGGAACGTAGGAATTGCCACAACCTCGGAAAAAGGCAGCGTGAGAGAGGCGTGGGAAAGAGTCTTAGAAGGAAGAAATGAAGCCAGAAAGTATTAATCTGCTGCAATGCCGGCGGAATAAAAAATTATATGACAGGGAAGGGATGCAAATATGTTAAACAAGGAGAAAGTGAAATTAGGAATTGCACCGATTGCATGGACCAATGATGATTTGCCGGATCTGGGGAAAGAAAACACCTTTGAACAGTGTGTCAGTGAGATGGCTCTGGCAGGCTTTACCGGTTCCGAGGTGGGCAACAAATATCCAAGAGATGTGGAAGGTTTAAAAAAGGCTTTGGACCTTCGGGGCGTAGAAATCTGCAACGCATGGTTTTCCACCTTTTTAATCAGCAGGCCTTATGAGGAGACGGAAGAAGGATTTGAAAAGCATGTGGCGTTTCTTGCAGCCATGGGAGCTAAGGTTGTAGGCGTTTCCGAGCAGAGCTACAGCACACAGGGGAATCAGGACCAGCCTGTGTTTGAAGGAAAGCATGAGATGGATGACAGAGAATGGGAGCTGCTTTGTGAAGGCTTAAACCGCCTTGGGAAGCTTTCCAAAGAAAAATACGGGGTGGCTTTAACCTTCCATCATCATATGGGAACCGTTGTTCAGAGTGCTGCAGAGGTGGAACGCATGATGGCGAACACGGACCCGGAATATGTGAGCCTTTTGTTTGATAGCGGCCATTTTGCATACTGCGGTGAGGACCCGGTTGCTATGGTGGAAAAATATATGGGACGCATTAAGCATGTTCATTTAAAAGATATCCGTTCAGAGATTGTCAAAAAAGTAAAAGAAGAAAAGATGAGCTTCCTGGCAGGGGTAAGGGCAGGTGCATTCACCATTCCAGGAGACGGCTGCGTGAACTTTGATCCTATTTTTAAGGTACTGGAGGATGCTTCCTATGAGGGATATATGGTAGTGGAAGCAGAGCAGGATCCTGCAAAGGCAAATCCTCTGGAATATGCCATCCGCGCAAGAAAATTCATTGCTGAAAAAACCGGTCTTTAAGAATAAGAAAAGAGAAGGAGAAGAAAATTATGGTAACTGTAGGAATTATCGGAGCAGGAAGAATCGGAAAAGTACATACAACCAGTATCTGCAACCTTGTAAAGAATGGAAGGATCAAGACCATTGCCGATCCATTTATGAATGAGGAAACAGAAGAATGGGCAAAAGGCATGGGAGTTCCTAATACTACTAAGGATTACAAGGAGATTTTGGCAGATCCGGAGATCGATGCCGTGTTGATCTGCTCTTCCACCAACACTCATTCCCCCATTTCCGTTGAGGCAATTAATGCAGGGAAGCATGTATTCTGTGAAAAACCCATTGATCACGACGTTGAGAAGATCAAGGAAGTTATAGAAGCCTTAAAGGGCAGTAAGATAAAATATCAGGTAGGTTTTAACCGCCGCTTTGACCATAACTTTGAGGCAGTTAGAAATGCGGTTGCAGCAGGAAAGATCGGAGAGCCTCACATCATCAAAGTGACCTCCAGAGATCCTGAGCCTCCAAGCGCAGAGTATGCGGCCGTATCCGGCGGTATGTTCTTAGATATGACCATTCATGATTTTGATATGGTTCGTTACTTAGCAGGCTGCGATGCAGAGGAGATCTACGTTCAGTCCGCAGTGCTTGTAGACCCGGCCATCGGGGAAGCAGGGGATGTGGATACCGCAATTATTACTCTGAAGATGGAGAATGGAAGCCTGGCAGTTATTGATAATTCCAGAAAGGCAGCATACGGCTATGACCAAAGAGCAGAGGTATTCGGCTCCAAAGGAATGGTAGCAACCTCCAATGACACCGAATCCAGCGCGGTATTAAGCACTGCTGATGGCGTTACCGGAGAAAAACCCCTTTACTTCTTCTTAGAGCGCTATATGCAGTCCTTTGCAAAGGAAGTGAACTGCTTTATTGAGGCCATTGAGAATGATACCGATACTCCTCTTGGTGTAGTGGATGGATTAAAACCTGTATTAATGGGCATTGCTGCCAAAAAGTCTGTACAGGAGCACAGGCCTGTAAGGATTTCTGAAATCATGATGTAATGAACGCAAGAGAGCGAAG
>DEYX01000276.1:0-252 GCA_002365025.1 Hungatella sp. UBA3147
TCGGGCTAACCGGAGACACTGGACCTACCGGAGACATCGGGCCTACTGGCGACACTGGGCCTATTGGACTAACCGGAGACATCGGGCCTACGGGTGATACCGGACCTACCGGGCCTACTGGGCCTACTGGTGACGTCGGACTTACTGGCGACACTGGGCCTATTGGGCTAACTGGAGACATCGGTCCCACTGGCGACACTGGGCCTATTGGGCTAACCGGAGACATCGGTCCCACGGGTGATACCGGACCTA
>DEYX01000276.1:515-16200 GCA_002365025.1 Hungatella sp. UBA3147
CCTACTGGGCCTACCGGAGACACCGGGCCTACGGGCGACACTGGGCCTATTGGGCTAACCGGAGACATCGGGCCTACTGGTGATACCGGACCTATTGGACCTACTGGGCCTACTGGTGACATCGGACTTACTGGCGACACTGGGCCTATTGGGCTAACTGGAGACATCGGGCCCACTGGCGACACTGGGCCTATCGGGCTAACCGGAGACATCGGACCTACTGGTGATACTGGACCTACCGGAGACATCGGGACTACGGGTGATACCGGACCCATTGGACCTACTGGACCTGCCGGAGACATCGGACTTACTGGCGACACAGGGCCTACCGGGCTAACCGGAGACATCGGCCCCACTGGCGACACTGGGCCTACTGGATCAATCGGAGACATCGGGCCTACTGGTGATGTCGGACCTACTGGACCTACCGGAGACATTGGACCATCCTATATAAGGGTGTACAGGGCTAATCTGTCAGCTTCCGGATCCATTCCGTTAGAAGTGCCATTGGGAAACGCCATCAATTACCGGGTGGCATACTCAACTGGAACCGAATTAAGTTTGTATCTCAGGGCATTTACTGAACTGAACCAAGTGACTTGTGAATACAGGATAGTGTCTCATTACAGCACTGGTGCAATTGGTGCTTGGGACTTTCATGAAGGGGTTAATATCCAGGTTACTCCCACTTCCTCGGCGGTAGACACTCCCATTTACAATAATACGAGAGAAACGCACAAAACATGGATCCGTATACAGGACCCCAATAATCCCAATTTCTGGTCAACTTATGAAGTAAATCTTTTTTCTTCAGCTAATGGTGCGAGGGTTATCGTTTGGGTTATCGTAGTCGACGAGGAAGGAACCTATTAAGGGCTGCTATACCCCCCTGGGCGCTAAGATTCGAAGGCGACTGCGATTGCATCGTGAAAGGATGCTTGTTTAATTGAGCAATAAAATTTGCGTGTACGCTATCTGCATAAATGAATCCGCGTTTGTTCACCGTTAGATGGACTTGATGGACGAGGCGGACTTGGTCGTTTTAACCGATACCGGCTCGGAGGACGACACGGTGGATAAACTGCGCGGCAGGGGCGCGCAGGTGTACATCAAGCGGATAAACCCCTGGCGGTTTGATAGGGCAAGGAACATATCTCTTGCCCATCTGCCGTAAGATGCCGATATCTGTATCTGCACCGATCTTGACGAAGTATTTGAACCGGGCTGGCATGAAACGCTGGAGACGGTATGGAACTCCTCCTAAACCCGTGCCCGCAATCTCTTCACATCGGATTTTCATGAGGAGGGAAACCCTCGCAAGCAGTTTATTAAAGAAAAAACACACCGGAATAAGGATTTTAAATGGGTATATCCGGTGCATGAGGTGTTGGAATACAGGGAGAGTGATCAATAGCCTTCAACTATTGAAAGCGAAAATCTTATTGAATGAATATTATTATCAAATCAGCTAAGTTTGGAAAAAACCTTACAATTGTAGAAGTAAATTTTAGGTAACAAAAAGAGTAGGAGATTAGTCCTACTCTTTTATTTACTCAGCATCTATCCATGTTCATCTCGTAAGCCTGTCATGATATTTGTTTGTTCGTTTTTGTAAAAAGCTAACCCTTATTACACCAATAATAATAAATATAGCAGCAATGCTATACCCAATTACAGATAGCCACGGACTATCCTCAAATTCGCCGTCAAGCAGTATTGAAGTATTTAGAATCGCAATAAAAACAGCGAAACAAAACAGCAAAATCGGAATAAGCCATCCCTTTTTAATTATGCAAGTGTTGTTTATTCCCAGCATTATCAAAATAAACCCTACAGACAACCCAATAGCACACATTCCGGGAGCATCTTCAAAAGCACCGAAAGCGAACAACATTCCCCCGATTAAGATTCCTAACCCTACAGGCACAATGACTTTTAGTTTTAAGAATTTGTCTATTGTAACCACTCCTTTGATTTTTTTGACTTTTTATGCATATTATATAATCAACCGTCGCAACCGTCGAATATGTATACCTCCAAACGTGAGTGTTGAATGTCATCCAATATAAATTCGACATGTGGCCGGTTTTTGCACCTATGGTAACAACTAATAAATCTATCATACAGCGATGAACGACAACATAATTATTGTATCACTTTTAAAACAGAAAAGCAAGAAAAGAGTTCCATGCTCATTTTTCATACATTCCTTGAATTCTCACGCCTAAAAATCCCTTGCCCATTCAGAACAAAAAACTCTGGTGCTTTTTTCTGTTACTAAATTCCAGCGTCTAAAATTATTGCCATTGCAGATTTTAGTTATGATGCCATGGACACCATTATACGAACCAAAGAGCAGCATGAAGAGAAATCCTTTTGAATTAATGTTAAATTACTTTCATCGGAACGAAAAGCATTATTCCAAGCTCATCGTTGTTCGCTTTCAGCAGGCGGAGGCAGGAATATGAAAGATAAGAATTGATAATAAGCCAAAATCCTTTTGAATATCATTTCCATACTGACGCAAAGACGCAGCAATGCACCTCAGGACACCAATAGTCACCTTTATAAGCATCCCATGCGAATGTATGTTCGTTTTATAATAGAAATGAAAGGAAGCAAATAATGCTTCCTTCAAACTGTAAACATACTATATTTTTGTATTTACATTATGCAGTGCTTGAATTATTATACATCCAAAAGCCGTGATTAAAAATAGTCGCGGCTTTTGATACATTGTTAAACTGGAAGTTGACGAGGAGATAAAATCTTATGGATACTTTTAATAGGGTATCCTCTTCCTTGTTGTCTATCGCATTGGACTTTTCAATTGATTGTACCTACAATCTTTACGTTCCCGCCATATTTGAATACACCGGAACAATTATACTGCCAAATTCCTTTTTCCAAAGCTATCTCTTTTGTTATGTTAGCGGAGCCGATTGTAATGTGCTGTTCTTTACCGTTCGGGTCAAATAAGAATAAATCTACCGACCCACCTTTAATATCCGAGGTAATATTTAAGGTTAATGTTTGATTATTTTCCGCTTGGAATGAGCCAGATTCAGCTATGTTCGTCTGGTTGGTATTATTGATTAAATTCATAACGATATTCCCATCGGAAATAATGTCGCTAATAACTTCACGCAAACTGTTGTTACCAGGAATTAAATCAACCGTATTTTTTACGTCGTCATAATTAACGGTATATCCGAGCTTTTCCAGCAATTCATATGCCGGCACATACAAACTCGCGTTTTGCTCATTATCCCTTGTAATCGAAATTAAGGACTTACTAAGCGGTAAAGAAGCCCCATTAAGCGTAACTTTCGTATTGCTCAAAGTCGCGGACTTAATACCCGTTGCCGCAAATACCGTCGTTATCCCCAGCGTTCCTATGATGACCCCCGCTACTAAACTTTTTATATCAAACTTTTTCATTTATATACCCTCCACTTTTAGGATTTGAAGTGCTGCGGGCCGACTACAACCACTACCCCGGCGGCATCTTTTGCTCTTAATCCCCCCGCAGGACCCACCGCCGATACGCTCACCTGTGCCGATTGCTCATTCGCACTATGCTTATTATAACATATACAATTCTAATTATATACATCAAACATATTAATTATTATGATCTTGGGACCGATGACCACCCAGCCGCTTGGGATACATTTGAGTCGTTTACGTGGACCGGTTGGATATATCGTCTTTGGTTTTCTTAAAGGAGTATTTTTTACTCTACGTCTATTTCTTTAAGTGTATTTTTATCATTCCTCTTATTTACCCTATGAAATATTGAATAAATAAGTATAAATTCGTAATAATTCTCTGTTTCTACTCTTTTTACTTTTGGCCTTCCATTCTTTATATCGCACACTTTAACAGGGAGTACGCCCTCCCCAATAATTGTAACTACGCCTGTTTTTTTAGATTTCATTTGACTCCTTCAATCTAAACGTTTAACAATTAGAAATTTAGATACAAGAATTAACGAGTATTGCATTTTAATTAGTTTGGATAATACTATTTTCACAAAACGCTTTCAGATAATCAATGAAAGTTTAGACAGTAATACTTATGAAAATAAATATTCGGATATTATAAAAGGCCCTGTTTTAAAACATAAAACAGAATATACTATTTACAATCTCAAACAGAATGGAGATGTAATATATTTGAGCGACATTATTAACAATAATGAGATTCAATTAATTTATGGTTATATTGCGATAACAAAAAAGCGACCGCTGGTGTATTGGATAATCGAGCGAAAACGCAAGAATCTATCCAATAAACTACCAACGACCGCCTTTAGCAATCGAGTTTCATTGATGTTAAATTTTGATCATAGTATAAATGAAAAGTAGGACTTTGTCAACTTTCAAATAATCTATGATACTTTAAATTCCACTTCTAATTTAAATAAAAGTACTCTTTTATCGGGTTATATAGTAGTTGTTTTTTACAAACGTCTACATGGACATTTAAAGCTTCTGTATGTAATATTGAGTATTGATAATAAACCACATTTGGGTATTGAATCTCATAATAGTCCAAATAGACAAACCCTGAAGATCATACTCATCAGCCAGCCTGGCTCGTGACTCAAAGCTTCTTGCATCTTTAAACCATACTAAATGCTGAATCCCATTATTATCTAAAAAATAGTAATAAGGTGATTGAGCTATTTCATTAAATTGTATTGGTACATTATTATATACCGCAAGCTGTATTGCATCTTCGTTAGTTATTATAGTGCCCACTGAGATGCCATGAAGATAGGGAAGTGTCCAATTATAACCATGAGTAACGATACCTAAAAGAATCTGATCAGAGGGAATAATACCAACCGCATAATCTAACAATTCTCTCATGACATAGATAGGATAAGTTGCGTTTGGAAAACCGCTAGACCTTGCCCAATCATAAGATGAAAATATAACTCCATCTACAACTTCAGATAACTTTGAATAGTCCAGTCTTTCAAAACTGGTATTAACACTATAAATATTCGTAAAGGGCGTTATGGTAAGGAATATCTTGAAACCTTCTTCGTGGAATGCCGCTGACGCTCTTTTCAAATACTCTGCAATGCTATTTATGTTATCATGGTTAACGTATCTAAAATATACATTTATACCATAATAACCCTTCACTTTTAGTATTTGAAGGGCATTATCTATAAGACGATCCTGTACAATAGGATTATTTAAAATCTCATAGTTCAGATCATAACTAACTATTCCTTCTTCCGAAATAGAGGAAACAAATAAGAGGGGTGCAGCACCATAAGTTTTAGCAAGATTAACAAGTTCCGTATCATCAGCATATGGAACAATCTCTCCTTCTTTTGTAACTCTATAACTGAATATAGAAAGATAAGTTAGAAAAGGAAGTGTTTTTATTAAAACAGATTTATCTATGTAGGGAAAAGTATAACCATTGGTGGCAACTGTTCTTAATTTATTCGTCTGATAGCTTATTACTATGGTTTCACCAACGTACATAGATACTCTATCGGAAAGATAGGGGTTGTTTCTTAATAATTCCATTGATGAAACGTTATACTGCTCAGCAATACTCTCCAAGGTATCACCTGCCTTAACAACATGAATTGTTTCAGGTTGAATAATCACAATAGTTTGGCCTACTGCCAGGTTGTCAGGGTTTGTAATTCCGTTTTCTAATATTAATCTGTCAACAGGGATTTTGTAATATTCTGATATTGATTTAATGGTTTCGCCGGGTTGGACAACATGTATGATCATGACTTCCCTCAAATGATCTTATTAATTCCATTATATGCTAATCATACGCGTTCATAACATCATAGAGTAGATATTAATGTATTTAATTGGTTATGTAGTTAGAAAATCAATGATGTGAAATTTCTCCTAAAAATGAAAACACCCATCAACTAATTCGACAGGTGTTTCAAACAAGGGAGGGTTCTCCATGAATAACTCCAAACTGATTAATATCCCACACAGTTTGAAGGTTTGCATGAATTTTAGAATACTTGTCCATTAAACCGTGAAATGCGGTATAGTTGTTTTTTATTCTTGTTTGGATAATTCTTTATATATATATATATTGATTATTTTCATCCAAACTATATTCACCAATTACTTCGGTTATTCCGTGTTCTAAATCCAAAGTTCCATAATTGCCATATTCATAAGTATTAATAAAAATAATTGCCGTATTATCTTCAAATGCAATGACAATATTATCATTCATCTTACTGCTTATTCTTACAAACTCTACAAAGTCGGAATTAGGAATATTATCGAAATCGTTCATTTTTATATCTATTCGGATTGACTGCCCAATATCTCTTTTCCATATTTGTAATCAACATCAGTATAAAGAGCCGTATATTCATTAAGTTTGTTATCTGATGGCATAGGTTCAATTTCAACGCTTGTTTCGTATCCATTGCTATTTGATATAGTATTACAACCCGTTAGACTTATAGCGATAGCCAATACTAAAAAAATTCTGCTTTTCAAAATCATTTTTACCTTTCATGATTATATTATTAATTACTTGAAAGTAGTTGTGCCGGTTCCTTTTAAATATGTATCTTTATTGGGCAGTTTAGTCTCATTTTTCACTTGTATAGCTAGAGTTGTACCTGTTGGTACATTCGTAAATCTTACGCCCCCATTTTTATTATCTGCTTTACCTTTATATGAAAAAATCGGAGTTTTACTATCTTGCATTATAGATACTATATAATATTGATCGCTTGATGTATAAGTCGCGCCCGTCTCATGATTTTTAAGAAGTGCTTGATCGTTTAGAACAAACGTTCGTTTCGTGATTAAAAATTAAAACCACTAATTGTGGCTCTGATTTGCTTTGCTAATGTATTCCCAGCCTTAAGACACCAATCACTTTTCCTAAAATCTTTACATGATTTACAATAATAGGACTCATAGAGTCGTTTTCTGGTTGCAAACGAAAATAACCTATAAAATCTCTTAACGGTAGCCGAATCACCTATTAAAGCTACTACTATTTCACCATTTTCGGCTATTGGACATTGTTCTACAATGATCTGATCCCCATCTAAAATACCTGCCTTTATCATGCTGTTTCCCCTGATTTTTAACATAAAAGTCTCGGCGTTTGGTAGCAGGTCTGCTGGTATAGGAAAATAGTTATCGACCTTTTCTTCTGCATATAGTGGTTGTCCAGCTGCTACGGTTCCAAGTAGCGGAACTCTTACAACTTCCCTACGTGTCAGCTGAAAGCAATCGTCTATGATCTCAATGGTTCTTGGCTTGGTTGGGTCTCTTCTTATGTATCCCTTTTTCTCAAGCGTTTCCAAGTGAGAATGGACAGATGATGTTGATTTTAAACTGACCGCTTCGCAAATCTCCCTGACTGCCGGTGGATAACCTCTATCATTAATTGATTCTTTTACATAATCAAATATTTGCTTTTGTATTTTACTCATTCTAACATTTCTCATAGGTATGCCCACCTTTCTATATTGTATCATAACACATGTAGCGGAAAAATGCAAACATATGTTCTGCAATGATCAAAAAAATTGCCAAACACCCAATGAGGATATTTGGCACAATTCTTTGTTTTAAATATTTTCTTTTGATGTAAGTAATTCTTTTAATTCCGTTACTGACATATTCTTTTCTTCTAGTAATGCAGAAACCTCTTTGTACTCTTCAAGCTGAAGCTCTTCCTGAATTTGTTTCTCTTTTTCCTGAAGTGTTTTGATTGCTGTCTTATATTGTTCTATCGAATCTTGTGTATTTTTTAGTTCTTCTTATAATTTTTCTACTGGTGATTTGCGAACGCCTCTTGCCATAAATAAGCCTCCATCTTTTATAATCTGAATATATAGATTATAACATAAAATTTGTAGTTGTATACTATAAACTTTGATTCAGCGATATTATTCCTGTTGTCAACTAGTTGTCAAATAATAATTCATTAAGCGCTTCAAGCCAAGCATATATAAGGGTTTTAATTAAAGTCAAAAACTCTTTGTACTTATTCAGAAATAAAAGAAAAATTTTCAAATATGTTGTAGTGATACAGTACCCCCTGCAACTACAGTGCCCTCTACAAATTTTATCCAATAAATTTCATGATTCCAACTGCTGCCACAGCATTGTTATTGTTTGCATATATCTGGAATATGTTTTCATTTCACATCTGGCACAACAATTATTTGCAAACACAATCAAGGATATTCTCTGTTAAACAGATAATCTCCACATAAAATTATTGAACTACAGATTGATCCCATAGCAAAATAGGGCTTTTAGCTTAAGTTTTCGAAAACACCCAGAATATTAATGAGTCCGTATCCCCATATGGAATTTGGGTAAGTGACAGCGGCACTCCGGGTGGCCCCGCGTACCATAAGGTGGCTGATTTCCCTTCCTGTAATGGTTGTGTAATTTCCACGGTTAATCGCCCACTCCATATACATGGCAACAATACCGGCGGCATGTGCAGCTGCAGCTCCCGTACCGGAGGCACTACCGTAACGGTTGCCTGGAAGAGGACATGTAATCTGGTAACCGGGCGCTGCAAGATCCGGGACAATTATACCGGATGCAGAATAGCCTCTGCTTGAATCGGCCAGAATGCTGTCATTGTATTGATTGTAAGCAGTTACCGTAAGCGTATATCTGGTATTTCCCGGATTCGTCACAGTAATGTCCGGAGTTGATTCAGGAAAGAATGTATCCTGGGATATAATAGGGCCCGAAGGCAGCCATGTGTCGAAAATGGAGGGCTGAGAGTCTATACTGACAACACTTATCCTCCATAAGCCTGCCCTCGCCTGCTGAAAGCGCATAATGATGAGCTGTGCTCCGGCATCTTCCTCCAAGACAAAGCTATTGACGTAAAGTATGGTGGACTCAAAATTAAAAGTGTATTTAAGGCACTCGTTTAAACGCGGATAAATATCCTGCGTAGTTTCACCGGTTGGTGAGGTAAGTTTAATGGTCATCCGGAACGGAGAGTAATTCCAGAGTTCAAAGAAGAAATCCGGATCAAGATCTCCGATGTGTAATTCAAAATCCCTGTAGAAATCAGGCGACGTAAGGTCTCCCCGGAAATGTCTTCTGTTATTTCCTTCGTTTCCTGCAGAAATGCATGGCGATACGCCGTGAAAAGTCGCCAAATTGTTTATGTATTCTGAAAACATTCCAATTCCATTATGTCCTCCCTGGCTTGTGCCTACTCCAATGCACAGAACCAGCGGCCTGCTAAGTTGTCTGGCCACAGAATTGATATATTCAATCCCCATTACAATATCTGATTCCTGATAGCAGTCAATGTCACTCCTGACAGAAAAGATTTTCCGGTTATATTCCTTTGCCTGTTTCAGTTTTACAACCACCAGTTCCGCTTCAGGAGCAACTCCTTGGAACTCCTCAGCCATATTAGGGGTTCCGGCAGCGATTCCTGCCAGCATGGTACCGTGCCCATTGTCATCCCTGGTTGGTACGATGGAGGTAGGGTTGGCGGCACTCAGTGCAATATTAATTTGAAATTTTTTATATTCTGATCCAAAGGCAAATCTCTGGGGTGGAGTACCCCCTTCCAGTGTCTGGTCCCAAATGGAATATATCCGGGTGGTCCCATCCGCGTTACGAAATGCCCTGTGCTCATAATCAATTCCTGTATCAACAAAACCTATTAATATTCCCTGTCCAAAAAGAGAAAAATTAGGATTTCCCTGAACGGACGAAACACCGGATTTTTCCAGGCTAATCGTGGAATTCAGTGTATAAAGAAGCGGAAAACTGGCGTATGGCTGATTTCCGAGAAAACACATGGAAAATTCGCTGGCCGGCACATGGAAAATAGAATACCTGTCATTGATCGCTATAGAACTCCCATACTTTCGATACAGATCTGCAAAAGAACTGCTTATTATTAAGTCCAAATTATTTTCATCATTAATGATAATGCCCTCCATTACTTATTCAGAATTTAAAGCAATATTATTATAAAAATAAGGAAGAATTTGTTCCGCCGTCCAGCCTTCCTCTGCTTTGCACCTGGCTCCAAACTGGCTCATGCCATATCCGTGCCCAATTCCCTGGCAGACCACCCGGATCCCCACTTCATATTCTTCAAAACTAAAGGCTGCGGAGGGAAGTCCAAGAACCCTCTGAATTTCCTCTCCCGTATAAACCTTGGTACCAATCTGGATCTGCCCCACATATCCCCCCTCATCCCGGAGTACGATCTGGATGCTTCCCGGAATCTGATCTGCCTTCACAGGTACGTCTCCGGAAATCTGATTGATTTTTTCTGCAAAATCTTCTTTTTTATATGCAACCATAGTGAGATAACCTTCCGCTTCCACATCCCTGGAACAGGCAACCTCTTGCAAATACGGATGGTTTTCATCTCCTGCTCTTGTCTTTCCGGTGCTTGCCCGGTGAAATAAGGGATCGATCAGCTTCCCGTCATACATCATGACCATCGACCTGGTAGACCGGACTGCGTTTTCCACTGCCTGATAGCTGGCAACAAAGGATTCGCTTCCCCACAGCTTTTCCATCTGCTGTTCCTCCAGATACTCCATGTGAAGTTCCGATTCTTTCACTTCATTTTGCCCGTTCATTTTTCCGTAGATGTATGTCCTGGCAATGATCGCCTGGGCCCTTAAAGCCTCCCTGCCATAATCGGCCGGCATCTGCTTAGCCACCACGCCGGGAAGATATTCTTCCACATCCATATAGGATTCTCCGCTTTTCCGGTCCAGAATGATCTTCTTACCGCTGGTGATCATGGGAAACTCCTTCTTCTCCTCGATCTTTCCCGTCCATGCCATGGTAATTATGTATGGAAACAACAGCGCAAGAAGACACGCCATAACCGCTTTTTTTATCATTCCGAATCACCACCCTTTCCATCTTCCTGTCCCCTTGTTCAATATATGCAAAAAAACGCTCCGGAATCACTTCCGGAACGTTTTTACAATCTTATACTTCTTCCAGCTCTACCTTTACCTTCTCTAAGTGCCAGATATCCTTTACATATTCTTCGATGGTTCGGTCTGAGGTAAACTTGCCGCTGTTTGCAACATTTAATATGGCAGCCTTCGCCCACCACGCTTCATCCCGGTAGGCCTGGTCGATCCGGCGCTGGGCTTCTGCATAAGAAGGGAAATCCTTTAAAATAAAGTACGTGTCCGCACGGTCACTGCTCTGTGTATTTAATAAGGAATTATAAATATCGCGGAACAGTTCCGGGTTCTGGGGAGAATAATAGCCGTTGATCAGCTGCATCAGCACCCTGCGTATCTCGTAGTTGTTGTTGAAAATCTCCATGGGATTATATCCGCCCTCGTTCTCATAGCGGATTACCTCGTCGGAAGACATACCGAAGATAAAGGCATTCTCCGCTCCCACTTCCTCAACGATTTCCACATTGGCTCCATCCATGGTTCCAAGGGTCAGGGCACCGTTTAACATAAATTTCATATTACCGGTACCGGAGGCCTCTTTGCTTGCCGTGGATATCTGTTCGCTTACATCTGCCGCAGCAAAGATGATTTCCGCATTGGATACTTTATAATCCTCAATAAACACGACCTTGATCTTACCGCCGATGCTCCTGTCGTTATTAATCACATCAGCCACCGCGTTGATCAGCTTAATGGTCAGCTTTGCACGCTCATAGCCTGCCGCAGCCTTTGCGCCGAACAAAAAGGTCCTGGGAACCATATCAAGGTTTGGGTTATCCTTTAGCTGATTGTACAAATACATTACGTGCAGGATGTTCATAAGCTGCCGCTTGTATTCATGGAGACGCTTTACCTGAACATCAAACATGGATCTTGGATCCACTTCAATGCCGTTATGCTCTTTAATATATTTTGCCAGGCGCACCTTGTTCTGGTATTTGATGTCCATAAACTCCTGCCGGCACCTGGGGTCATCGGCATAGATTGCAAGACGGTGTATATGAGGCAGATTGGTGATCCAGTCGTTTCCGATCTTTCTTGTCACCCATTCGGCCAAAAGGGGATTTCCATGCAGAAGGAACCGCCTCTGGGTGATGCCGTTTGTCTTATTGTTGAATTTCTCCGGCATCATCTGATAGAAGTCTTTTAGCTCCTGGTTCTTTAAAATTTCTGTATGAAGTCTGGCAACACCATTTACCGAGAAGCCTCCCACAATGGCCAGATTGGCCATGCGGACCTGACCATCGTAAACGATGGACATTTTCCGAAGCTTTTCCTGGCTGCCCGGATACATCTCCATGATTTTCTGCTGGAATCTCCGGTTTATCTCTTCTACGATCTGATAGATTCTGGGAAGCAGTCTGGAAAACAGCTCAATGGGCCATTTTTCCAAAGCTTCCGACATAATGGTATGGTTGGTATAGGCGCAGGTCTTTGTCGTGATCTCCCATGCTTCATCCCAACTTAAGCTGTAATCATCAAGAAGGATTCTCATAAGCTCCGGGACTGCCACGGTGGGATGGGTATCATTCAGCTGGAAAACCGTCTTTTCGAAGAACTTATGTATATCTTCATGCTTTTCCATGTACTTCATTACCGCTCTCTGTACACTGGCGGATATAAAGAAGTACTGCTGTTTCAAACGGAGTTCTTTTCCTGCATAATGGTTGTCGTTGGGATAAAGGACCTCTACGATGGTTTTCGCCAGGTTTTCCTGTTCCACTGCCTTCTGGTAATCACCTCTGTCAAAGGAATCCAGACTGAAGGTATTGATGGCCTGTGCGTCCCAGATCCTTAAGGTGTTCACTACATTGTTTCCATATCCTACGATGGGCATATCATAGGGAACTGCCAGGACAGACTGATATCCCTCCTGGATAAAGCGTTCCCTTCCATTTTCCCTTATGGTATTGACATAGCCTCCGAACTTAACCTCTGTGGCATATTCGGCACGGCGCAGTTCAAATGGATAGCCGTTTTTCAGCCAGTCGTCAGGAACTTCCACCTGAAATCCGCCTTCTATTTTCTGTTTGAACATGCCGTACCGGTATCGGATGCCGCAGCCATAAGCCGGATACCCGAGAGTTGCCAGGGAATCCAGGAAGCAGGCCGCAAGACGGCCCAGCCCCCCGTTTCCAAGAGCCGGATCAGGCTCCTGGTCCTCTATGGTGTTTAAATCAAAGCCCAGTTCTTCAAGAACTTCCTTAACTTCCGGCTGAGCCATAATGCTTATGATGTTATTGCCCAGAGCGCGGCCCATAAGGAATTCCATTGACAGATAATAAAGGGTTTTTACATCCTGATCTTCATACGCCTTATGGGTTGCGATCCATTCATCTATGATAACATCTTTTACTGCATAAGCCACTGCCTGGTACATCTGCTCCGGAGTAGCCTCATCAACTGTCTTGCGGAATACATTCTTCATGTTAAACAGAACACTTTTCTTAAAGATCTCCTTATCAAATCCCATACTCATTCTACAAGGCCTCCTAACCGTTTACTGAACCTTCTCTACACCCAGGGTTACATTTTCACCGTTAATGCTCCATTCTTTCACATAACCGGCCGGCGTTTCAAGGATGATGTCTTTTGCAAGCACTTCGCTCTTTACTTCTTCCTCATGGGCTTTTAATATACCGGCAATTTTTTCATTGCCCTCGCTGTATACCAGAATGTGATCCATCACCTCAAACCCGGCTTCCTTACGCATGGTCTGGATCTTACTGATCAGCTCACGCACAAATCCCTCCGCCAAAAGCTCAGGTGTTAAATTGGTATCCAGTACAACGGTGATGGTGTTATCGCCTTCGGATACGTAGCCTTCTGTCTGAGCGGTATCAATAAGAAGGTCTTCCTTGGTGAGCACAACTTCTGTTCCGTCAAAAGTAAAGGTGAGAGCGCCTGTTTCATTCAGGGTATCCATAGCCTCATTGCCGTTGACCTCTAAAAGGGCCTTTTTAATGGCCCCTAGCTGCTTGCCGTATTTCGGTCCAACGGTCTTTAACTGGGGTTTAAAGCTGTAGGATGTGAAATCCCTAACATCATCGGTGAATGCCACTTTTTTTACGTTCAACTCTTCCTCAATAATTTCCTGGTAAAATACAGGAAGTACATGAGGTGCTTTTACAAACATCTGGCCAATCGGCTGGCGGTTCTTTAAATTGGCAGTATTTCTGGCAGCCCGGCCCATGACTACGATTTTTAATACTTCATCCATGTCAGTTTCCAGCTGCTTATCGATATAGGCTTCATTTGCCGCAGGATAATCGCATAAATGGATGCTCTCCGGTGCAGACTTATCCACGCTGCAAACCATGTTCTGATAGATCTCTTCGGTCATGAACGGGATGAGCGGAGCCGCCGCCTTGCTTACGGTGACAAGGGCTGTGTAAAGTGTCATATAAGCGTTGATCTTATCCTGCTCCATTCCCTTTGCCCAGAATCGCTCCCTGCTCCGGCGTACATACCAGTTGCTCATATCGTCAACAAAATCCTGAAGCGCTCTTGCTGCTTCCGGAATCTGATAGCCGGTAAGGAATGCATCCACATCTCCCACCAGCGTGTTCAGCTTGGAGAGAAGCCATTTATCCATGACGGGAAGCTTTTCGTATTCCAGACTGTATTTTGTGGGGTCAAATTCATCAATATTCGCATATAGCACAAAGAATGCATAGGTATTCCACAGAGTACCCATAAATTTGCGCTGTCCTTCCATAACCGCTTTTCCGTGGAAACGGTTCGGCAGCCATGGTGCGCTGTTCACATAGAAATACCAGCGGATGGCGTCTGCCCCGTAGGTATCCAGAGCATCAAATGGATCTACCGCATTCCCCTTGGATTTGCTCATCTTCTGCCCGTTCTCATCCTGGACATGCCCCAGAACGATTACATTTTTATATGGCGCCTTGTTGAAAATCAAAGTGGAGATGGCAAGAAGGGAGTAGAACCAGCCTCTTGTCTGATCCACGGCCTCAGAAATAAAGTCAGCCGGGAACTGTTTCTCAAACAGATCTTGGTTTTCAAAAGGATAATGATGCTGTGCAAAGGGCATGGAACCAGAGTCAAACCAGCAGTCGATTACTTCCGGCACCCTCTTCATCTGCTTTCCGCACTCCGGACAGATAATGGTCACTGCGTCGATGTAAGGACGGTGAAGCTCAATGTCTTCCGGACAATTAGGGGACATGGACTTTAATTCTTCAATGCTTCCGATGGAATGCTGATGTCCGCACTCACATTCCCAAACGTTAAGAGGAGTTCCCCAGTAACGGTTTCTGCTGATTCCCCAGTCCTGGACATTTTCCAGCCAGTCGCCGAAACGTCCTTTTCCGATGCTTTCCGGAATCCAGTTGATCGTATTGTTATTGCGGATCAAGTCTTCCTTTACATCCGTCATCTTAATGAACCAGGATTCTCTTGCATAGTAGATTAACGGGGTGTCACATCTCCAGCAGTGAGGATAGCTGTGTTCGAATACAGGTGCGGAGAATAAAAGGCCTCTTTCTTCCAAGTCCTTTAATATCATTGGATCCGCCTTCTTGCAGAAGGTGCCTGCCCACTTGGTTTCCTCTGTCATCTCGCCTGCCGCATTGACCAGCTGTACAAAAGGAAGATCATATTTTCTGCCCACCTTGGAGTCATCCTCACCAAAGGCCGGAGCGATATGAACAACACCGGTACCATCAGTCAGGGTAACGTAAGTGTCACAGG
>DEYX01000251.1 GCA_002365025.1 Hungatella sp. UBA3147
AAAGGTATACCTGTAAGGTGTTTCCCTACATCTTCTGCAAACCGGTAATAATCCTCCGGAATTCCTATATCAATAAAATACCCGCTGCTTACAAGGCCACCCAGCTTTTTCCCTTCTGAAAGCCACTTTGGAATCATTACCTGTTCCAGGGACACCTTTCCTTCGGGAATCTCATCAAGCAGATCACGCCTGAGTAAATAAATGCCGCCGTTTATGGTTCCCCGGCGTTTTTCCTCAGTCTTCTCATTAAAGGCCGTAAGCCAGCCGCCTTCTAAAACAGCCTGTCCGTAACGGGATACATCAGGCACTTCCCTGAGTACCAGAGCCATGTCTAAATCCCGTTCTTTTCCAAGTTCCATAAGCTTATTGTAATCAATCCGGTAAAAGGTATCAGCATTTAGTACTAAGAATCGGTCTGAATGTATTTGAGATCCTGCATTTTTAATGGCACCTGCGGTTCCTAACAACTCTTCTTCATAAGCATAAGAAACCCGGATCCCCCATTTGGATCCGTCTTTAAAATATTCTTCTACCATCGAGCCTTTATAGCCTACAGCGAAAATTATCTCCGTCACTCCATGGCGGACCAGCTCCAATACTACATATTCCATAAATGGCTTGTCTCCGATCAGCGCCATAGGCTTTGGTCTGTCGCTTACTACGGAACGGAGCCGTGTGCCCAGGCCGCCTGCCAGTAAAACTGCCTGCATAACTGTACCCTCCTGATATTATTTCTTATGGTTATTATAACATAAGTCCGCAGTGAAGAACATAAAACCTGCGGTATACGTACTTACGGCTTTCGCCCTATGAAATAAGCCATAAGATTTTTTATTATGTACAAGTACAAAGATAATCTTTCCCAGCCTTATTTCACACTGCTCATACTTTTCGTGGTTAGTATATCATATATCCTTTCGAACAATCCAGGATGATCATTTCCCCGGATTCCCTGATTGGGAGCGAAGCATGCCTCCCAGGCCATGAATGACCTTTCTTGCTCCAATTGCAAATATGACCGGAAGGACAATTCCCAGAACAAGATACAGAACATGGAGTTCCGGATAGGAATGGGGGAAGCCTCCCTGATTTTCTGCAGGCTCCAGTATCATCTGGGCATAAATCCGGTCGCAGACCTTAAATGCCAGAAAATGCAGAGCCATGATGTCAAAGGAATATTTTCCAAGCAAGGCCGCAGTCTTCCCTGCGATCGGAGCCTTCTGCAAACACTTGGCTGCATAGCAGCAGAGATAAATACCGGCTGCAGAAATGATATAAAAATTGATTCCTCCTGGTATCTGATTGGCGGACAGCTCCACACTTTCCTCTGTGAACATCAGGAAATAATAGAAAAGCCCTGCGCACAAAGCAGCACCATACCATGTTACATATTTTTCAATGGAAATCTTCCATGTCCGCACAGCATATCCGCCATAGTAAACCGGAATCACCAATAGGGCTGTCTGAAGGTGGTAGTTTAAGAAAATCTCTCTCCGGATGAGGATTGCACCAAAAAGCCCTGCTCCAACGCAGAGAGCCGCTGCTGCCCATGGACAGAAAGAATCCGGAAGATAGTTCCTGCAGAACCAGAGAATGACCGAAAAGCCAGTTCCTGCCCCCAGCATAAGAGGCACGAACCACATCGCTCCTGACGGTCCTTCCGGACATCGTAAGAACAGGGTATTTGCCATGGCAAGGATCATCTCCTTTTTGCCGTAGTGTGCATCAGACAGAAAAAGCAGATACTTTGAAAGCAGGTTATGTAGTAAAACGAACAGGCCCCCATAGCAGAAATAGGGCACCCACATATTCTTTAACCGCCTTGCAAAAAAGTCAAAGGGGGTATCCCCGTAACGCTCTTCATTATAGAAGTATCCTGAAATGAAAAAGAATATGGCCAGATGGTAATAATACACCGTCCGAATGGCGATCCCCAGGTTCTGTGAATGGCCAAACACAATAGATACGATTCCGATCCCCTTTAAAATATCCCAGAACAAAAGCCGGTCTATTTTTTTCTCTTCCATGCGATCCTCTTCCTTTCCCCTTACTTTCTCCATAGTTCCTTTCTCTACATTCAAGTACACCCTTACAATCTGCCGTCCGGCACAGCCAAAGGCTTAAAACGGCATGGCACCGCACCCGGTCATACCGGGACGGGTTTACCTGTTTGCCGTTTAAAAATCTTCTCCGATTACGTTCCAGGCAGCGTCTATACTATGATAGCTGCGGATATAATTCTGGGTTTCCATACACATCTGCCTGCATCGTTCAGTGTCCTGATACAGGGAAATAACCTCCCCTGCAAAAGCCGCCGGCTCATCTCTCACAACCATAACCTTTTCTGCCTCCGGGATTCCCTCTGCACCGATGGAGGTGGTGACCACCGGAGCGCCGTTATATAAGGCTTCGATGACTTTTCCCTTAACTCCTGCGCCGTAACGCAAAGGTACTACGACTACCCGGCAGCTTGAATAGAGTCTTGTCAGTTCCTCTTCTGATACAAATCCCTTTACAATGATTCCGCTGCCCGGCTGCTCCAAAGCCTTGATTTCATCCGTCACCTTGGAGCCAACGATATAGAAATCAATGGGAAGCTGTTCCCGGATCAGAGGGAATATTTCCTGTGCAAACCACAAAACTGCATCTGCGTTAGGGGGATGGGCAAATCCTCCTACAAACAAGATCCCTTCCCTTTTCTCAAAGTTATCTGGAATCTGGTTTAAGAACTTTTCATAAACATAGGCCACAATGGCTTTCACATGGATGGTCGGCTCTATCTCATGAATGGCTTCCCGTTCCACATAAGAAGGATAATAGGAAACCGCAGCCTTTCTCATCAGGCGAAGCTCCACGGACTTCCAATATTCAGAGGACTCCCTTTTCTTAGGATCTCCGGTCAGCTCATACTCCCGGCCTTCCCTTAAGAAGTGAAGGTCATGCCCATAATAGATCATCTTAATGTTTGTTTTGTCTTTGATAAAATCTATATATTTGGCAGCAATATGGGGACGGTTCAAATAAGCTACCTTGATGTCATCTCCATGCTCCTTTAACCAGTCCCAGATTTTCACCTGGAATTCCTTGCCGTAAAGAATCTCAATTCCCATCTGCTGCAAAGCGGTGGAATAAGGTTCCTCATGAAGGAAATTATCTCCCAGGAACTTTACAACGTAGCCCTTTTCCAAAAACATCTTCAAATACTGGAAGGTAGTCTTTGAACCGGCATCCCGGTCATAGGTGGGAACATAATGATCCACTACCAGAATGATGTCCTTGCCCTGGCTTCTCTCCCTGGCCCGGAATACATCGGGATTCCCGTCATTTTCACTTTGCAGTTTGAATTCAGCTGCCCATTTTTCCCTTAGCTTAAGGCCATTTTCCACCTGGTACCGTTTAAGGCCTGAGCCATTGACATCCGTTCCGTTGGAAATGCCCTCAAAATGTATGACCTTGGAGAAAGGCTGGTAAACTACCCGAAGGCCCGCTTTGCGCACCTCAAAGGCAAGGTCAGAATCCTCACAATAGGCAGGGGCAAACCGGTCGTCAAATCCGCCGATCCGCTTCCATAAGTCATTGGAAAGAAGGATGGCGGCTCCGGATATATAGTCCACATCTTTTACATAGTTGTACTCCGGCTTGTCCGGATCATCAAGGCGTCCGTAATTCCAGCCGGAACCGTCACGGAAGATGATCCCACCTGCTTCCTGCAGGCGCCCATCAGGATAAATCAGCTTGGACCCTACCATGCCGATGGTTGGGTCTGATTCGATTAAGTTCACCAGGCTGCTTAGCCACCCTTCTGTTACCTGGGTGTCATTGTTAAGGAACATGACATATTTTCCCCTGGCAGCTTTGGCTGCCTGATTGCAGTTCCGCAAAAATCCCTGATTGGTTTCATTGCGGCATATGACCACGTTTTCCGTAAATTTTGAAAGTTCAGCCGTTGCATCTGTAGAAACATCGTCTGCTATGATAACCTCATATACCACATCCCTGGTATGTTCCAGAATAGATGCAAGACAGGCATAGGTGTAATGGATCTGATTGTAGACCGGGATAACGATGGATACCATGGGATGGCCCTCTTTAATAAAACGAAGCTTTCCATGGGTACGGTAGGCATCTCCAATCTTCATATCTCCTTCGATCAGATTCCTTCCTTCCTCTGTTGTATAGAGGCGGAAAGATTTCAGAGGATGAAATACTGTGTCCTTGGCATAAAACAGCAGCTTCCGCTTTCTGGACCCTTTGGGGAACCTTTCGTTAAAGATTCTTCCCAGCTTTCTTCTGGCACGGAATGTTAATGCCTCGTGCCCCTGAAGCCAGGCGATCATCTCTCTCATATCGTCGCAATCTGTCCGCAGGGTCTGAATGATCATCTCCTGGTTGGTCACATGATTGTCGGTCAGGCGCTTTTCTTCCTGCTGCCTGGTGATGAGCACATCCTTTTCCCGTATCTCCATTTCCATCTGTGAAAGACGTTCCTTTGTCTCATCGATCACCTGGGACAGGCCATACATATCCTCTGGCAGGGCATGGGTTTCCTGCATGTAATTGACCAGATAGATCTGCTGGTTCTCTCCGTGGACATATTCCTGAAAGCAGCGTTCCATCTCCTCGTACGTTGCAATACGCTCTGCCTCCACGCCGAACTCTTCCATAAAGGCTTCCATGGAACCATAGGACAAAAGGCTTTTATACTGCTCGTAAAAGTAATAAAGAACCCGGAACTTTATAAAAGTGACCGGAACCGGGAAGGAAAATACCCATTCATAGTCCAGGAGATATGGACCGTCTTCGGTCATCATGATGTTTTCAAAAAGGCAGTCAATGTTGGAGGTTTTAAACGCCCAGTCTTTTTCACCTGCCTTAGCGAGTTTTCCAAATACCTCTTCAAATTCGGCCGTTGTGGTGAAAGGGATGATGCAGTTTTCCTTTACGTCCAGGATCAGGGAAAGCCCGTCTTCCATTTGGGATACGGAAACCTTTCCGTTACGGATCTCTCTTCCAAGCAGCTCGGAAAGGGTCTGACCCTTAAGGAATTCGAAACGGGCGGTTTTTTCATCCGGACTTATGGAAACCCCGGCAACCTTAAGCTTTTGACTTTGCGCTGCAAGGCTTTTATATTTTTCACCAAGGGATTTTATATGTGCAGCACCCTCAGGCCTTAAGGCTGTCTTCTCCACAAATGGACAGCCTTCCTCTTCCACCAGACTGGTGCGGATCTGGAACGCTTCCCTGCGGGTCTTATTGTATTTTACAAAGTTAATTTTCTTCATGACGGCTCCAAATGGTTAAAAATGAATTGGCAAATGTCTCAAACTGCTTTCCCTCACATACCTCGTCGAACATCTTTCCTAAATCAAACTTCAGATATTTCGGATAATCATAGGCCAATATGGCGTGAGTTAAATCTCCCTTGCCTGGCAGATATTGATCGGAATACAGAGTGATGGGCAGGCGGTAGTCGGGCATGGGATAATGGAATTCGGCATTACCCGATCTTCCGTCCTCTCCGCACAAAAGCTCCAGGATCTCTGCCCTAGAAAGCCGGTCTTTATCCGGAACCGCACCGGCCTGATATTTTAGGCCCAGGCGGTTGCATATGGAAAGGATCAGCTTTCCTTCCGGCTTTAATAGGGATTTTGCTTTTCTTATGTGTTTGTCATATGGCGGCCTTAAGGAACCCACCATCACTACATAGTCGAAGCCTTCCTCTTCAAAGGTGTCTAAATCTCCGGTTATATATCGGATGTTTCCCTGTTTTTCATTGCGCAAACGATTAAATGACAGATTATTACTGTCAGGGTCAAGGACGGTTACCTCTCTGACCCGCCTGCTGTATAGGCCGGTCAGGGCGCCGTAATCGGATCCTACCTGAAGCAGAGAGCTCTCCTCATCAAATTCATACCACTCCAGAAGGTTCTCACGTATATCTGATAATGCATAGAGGTAATCCAGGTTTGGATTCTCCTGCAGCAGCTTTTTCGTATCTCCATTATATTTTAAAAACAGCTTCTTAAGTTCAGGGCTTAAATCATTCATGGACGTTTCCTCCTCACTCTCCTGCCCGGTGAAGCTTTACGCTTACTTCCGGTTCCATATCATAAATACCTACTGTATTTTTATTGGAAATGACCGTAATATTTGCGATGTCATACAGGCGGTGGAAAACAACATGCTCCCCGTTTTCAAATCCAGTGCAGCTCATGGAAAGAAGATACTCCCCTCCCTGAAGGGTCATTTTCTGATTAAACTCCACCTCATATTCATCGCCTTTTCTCACGGCCTGCACATCAGAGGCCTCGTACATGGTGTTGGTGCCGGTTAAATCGGCTCCCCGTTTATCTTTGATGGTATAGGTAAAGATGGGTGTTTCAATATGGGTATGGAAATGGATCCGCTCTTTAATGGTAAAGCGTTCTCCTTTCAGGAGGAGGTTGGTTACATTTCCTCTTTCATCCAGAAGACCAAAGTCTACAATCTCCGCTCTCTTGTCACCGTATTCGGTGCGGGTTGGATTGATCGTCAACCTTTCCTTCATAAGGCCTTCCAGGCGGGAGTTTTTAGACTGTGCCAGAATAGTAGCCTGGTCTCCGGAAAAATCGTTTAATATGCCGCTTCTTATTTCTTCCAGTTCTTCTCCAAGATCGTCCATTTGATTTGCCAGGATCTTTTTATAAAGATCCACCATCTTTCCTGGCTCTCCTTCGGCGATAAAGTTGCCTTTGTTTAATACTACCACACGGTCACAGTATTTGATGATTGCACCCATATCATGAGTGACCATTAATATCGTGGTTCCATTCTGGCGGATATCTTCCATTCGGCGGTAGCATTTGGCCTGGAAAAAAACGTCTCCAACGGACAGGGCTTCGTCAACGATCAGGATTTCTGGCTCCACGTTGATTGCCAGCGCAAACGCCAGGCGGACGAACATACCGCTTGAGTAGGTTTTTACTGGCTGATAAACGAAGTCACCGATGTCTGCGAAGTCTAAGATGTCCTGAAGCTTTCCATCCATTTCTTTTTTGGAAAAGCCCATCATGGTGCCATTCATGTAAATGTTTTCGATTCCGGTATAATCCATATTAAATCCGGCCCCCAGCTCTAAAAGAGCAGAAATCACACCATTTACCTCTAAACTGCCTGAGGTGGGGGTGAGGACTCCGGTAATGATCTTTAGTATGGTGGACTTGCCTGATCCATTGGTTCCGATAATTCCTACGGTTTGTCCTTTTTCCACATCAAAAGAAATGCCGTTTAGGGCATAGAAATCTTTGTGGTAGTTTTTGTGGGTTATGCTTAAAGCCTCCTTTAACCGGTCGGAGGGCTTTTCGTATAATTTATAGATTTTTGTTACGTTATTAACAGTTATTGCTTTGTTGTTCCATTCTACGGACATTGAATCCTCCATGTTACATAAAATTATCCCACAGGTCCGTAGTGCAGCATGGGAAACTTTCAGTTTCCCATGCTCACGGGCATTCGCCCTATGAAATATGTCAGGAAAAGATTTTCTTATGTGCGAGCACAACGAAAATCTTTTTCTGCCATATTTCGCACTACTCATTGCTTTCGTGAAGGTTATAGTACATCAGAAAAGTGTGGGCGCAGTTTTTTAAATACTTTCAGCCCTATAAGCATCAGGACAATGGTCACTGTCCAGAAATAAAGTCCCAGGGTCGGCCGTTCTGTCAGCCAGTTTCCGGTCAGCATGCTGTCACGGTATCCGGCCACGACATAATAGAAAGGATTTAGCTTAAGCAGTACCGGCAGCCAGGATGGAATTGCCGGAAACATCTCCGGCGCCCACATTATCGGCACCATCCACATGCCAAACTGCAGAAAGATCCCTATGATCTGAGCCATATCCTTGAAAAATACATGAATGGCACTGGTAAGATAAGCAATGGCCAGTGACAGCATGGAGCTTGCAAAGGAATAATACAAAATCTGGATCCAGCTTGCCTTTGGAAGGAAGCCGTAACAGAAAAATACCAGGATCATGATGATTGCAAATATACCATGTACCATCAGGCAGGAAATCATCTTAATGACCGGAAGGATTTCTACCCGGAACACCACCTTTTTCACCAGATAATTATATTCCTGAAGACAGCCCGTCCCCATATTCAGCACCTCGCTGAAATAAAACCATGGCACAATGCCTGGAATCAGCCAAAGCACGTAAGGGTAATCCGGGACCGGAGGTACGCTTTTAAAGCCCATCTGGAATACGAAAAAGTATACCAGCACGGTTGCCATAGGCTGCAGGAACATCCAGGCAATTCCGAAATAGGAACCTACAAACCGTTTTTTAAAATCCGCCTTTGAAAGATCCAGAATGAGCTTTCTTTTTGTAATAATCTCTTTTATTAAGGAAACCAGATAATTCATGGTTTTCTCCTCTCACTAAAATTTGAAGGTGTCCCGGATTCCGCTCCATTTCTGATCCTTCCCAGAAATGACCAGCTCCATACCTTCCTCAATCGGCCAGTCAATGCCAATTGACGGGTCACTCCATAAAATACCGCCCTCATCACCCGGGTGATAGAAATCGGTACATTTATATGCGAATTCTGCCTCATCGGATAAAACTAAAAATCCATGGGCAAAGCCTTCCGGAATGTAGAACTGCTTTTTGTTTTCTGCAGACAGCTCCACCCCGAACCATTTACCATAAGTTTCAGAAGCGGAACGCAGATCCACTGCAACGTCAAATACTTTTCCTCTTACGACCCGTACCAGCTTTCCCTGGGGGAACTGCTTCTGGAAATGAAGCCCCCGCAGTACGCCTTTTGTAGACATGGACTGGTTGTCCTGTACAAAAACCATGTCAAGTCCGGCTTCTCTAAAATCATTCTGATTATAGGTTTCCATGAAATATCCTCTGGTATCGTGAAATACCGCAGGCTCAATGACAAAAAGTCCTTCTATTCCGCATGCTGATACCTTTATCTTTCCCATAATTTATGTTCCTTTCCACTTTCTGTCTGTTTTTTTGACATAATCGTATACCTCTAAGGTATTTATCTTTTAAAAACATTCTTTTACTTGTAGCATTCTACCACAAGTTTGACCAGATTTCTATATATAGGGGGATTTTTATTAAAATAAGCCGCTCATTCTCAGGAGAGTCCAGGTAGAATGAAATGCGAAAAATGTCTTTTATTTAGAATAAAAAAATGCTGCATCTCATACATCGGTACAAGAAAACAGCATTTTAATTCTTTATGGACTCATATTTCCATATCTGATCAACAATTTAATGATTCGTGAGAAATTCTTCTCAATTTACTGCTTGACAATAAATGACTTTCTCTTACTTACCACATCAAAGATAACCGCTGCCATAAGAACCGCACCCTTTACCACTTTCTGAAGGTTCTGGTCCACACCCATGATGCTCATGCCTAAGTTAAGCACGCCCATCAGGGTCGCACCCACGATTACTCCCGGTACAGTTCCGGTACCGCCGTATGCGGAAGCGCCTCCGATAAAGCAGGCACCGATGGCATCCATTTCATAGCTGTTTCCTGCTGTGGGATTGGCGGAATTTAAGCGGGCAACCGTCACCATGCCTGCCACCGCTGCCAGCAGTCCCATATTTAAATAAGCGAGGAAATACACCTTATTGGTATCAATACCGGAGAGTCTGGTGGCCTTCTCATTTCCGCCCACAGCGTAAAAATACCGCCCTGTGGTAGTTTTGGAAGAAATATAACTGTAAATCCCGATGATCGCAGTCACCCAGATCAGGGCATTGGGAATGCCTTTATACCTAGCCAGCTTATACATAACAAACAGGACCACAAAACTGATGAGAGTCACCTTGATTGCCATGCCTCCAATTGGATCCACCCGGTATCCCTTTTGAAGCTTTCTTCTGCGGTTTAAAAGTTCCAGTGCCACAAAAACCAGGCAGGCAATGATTCCCACTAAAAAACAGGTCAGGTTAAAACCCTGCATCCCGAACAGATCCGGAACATAGGTATTAAACAGATTTAAAAACGGGTCCGGAATGGGAGACAAGGTCATTCCCTGCAAAACCACATTGGATAATCCACGGAACATGAGCATGCCGGCCAGAGTCACGATAAATGGAGGGATCCGTACATAGGCGATCCAGAAGCCCTGCCATGCGCCTACCAGCATACCGATGATCAGCATTGCAAGCAGGGTCAGATAGGGGTTGATCCCCATGGTGATCATCATGCTTCCGCCTACTGCTCCTACAAAACAGACCACAGAGCCTACGGATAAGTCAATGTTACCTCCCGTAAGAATGCAAAAAAGCATGCCGGTTGCCAGAATAAATACGTAGGCGTTTTGGGCAATCAAGTTGTTCACATTCTGGGGCAGGAGCATCTTCCCTCCGGTGTTGACCGTAAAAAGAAAGATTACAACGGCCAGAACGATCACCATCGTATATTTTTTTAATCCCTCAGATAATTTCATCTTATTCTCCATCTTCTACTCTCCTTTATCTGATTTTAAAATACAGGCCATAATCTTCTCCTGAGTTGCCTCGGCCGCACTGACCTCTCCCACCATACGGCCCTCATTCATGATATAAATGCGGTCGGACATTCCAAGTACCTCAGGAAGCTCCGATGAAATCATGATGACAGATTTGCCTTCCGCAGCCAGGCGGTTGATGATACAGTATATTTCGTATTTTGCGCCCACATCGATTCCTCTGGTGGGTTCATCTAAAATCAGAATATCCGGCTCTGCAAACATCCATTTTGAAAGGAGGACCTTCTGCTGGTTTCCGCCGCTTAGGTTCCCTACATTCTGTTCCACAGAGGGGCACTTGGTCTTTAACTTATCCCGGTAATCCTCTGCAACTGCAAATTCCTTATCCTTATCAATAATGGAGCGGCGGCTGATTGCCTGCATATTTGCAAGAGTCGTGTTGATCTTAATAGGATTTCCAAGGATCAGGCCATTGCCTTTCCGGTCTTCGGTAACATAGGCAAGCTTATGGCGTATGGCTTCCCGGACGGAGTTTAACGCTACTTCCTGCCCTTTGATACGGACCTTTCCCGAGATATTGACGCCGTAGCTTTTTCCGAAAATGCTCATGGCTAGCTCTGTTCTTCCGGCACCCATCAGGCCGCAGATTCCCACGACCTCTCCTGCCCTTACATAAAAGGAGACATCATTTACTACCTTCCGGTCCGAATACAGAGGATGGCAGGCATTCCAGTGCTCCACCTCCATGGCCTTTTCACCGATTTCCACATCATCCCGTTTGGGAAAGCGATCCACCAGTTCACGCCCTACCATGCCTTTGATAATACGGTCCTCGGTAATGGCATCTTTTTTCCTGTCCAGTGTTTCTATGGTTGAGCCGTCGCGGATGACTGTAATCTTATCCGCCACATAGGCAATTTCATTCAGTTTATGAGAAATAATGATAGAGGTTAATCCCTCTGATTTAAATTTCAACAAAAGCTCCAGAAGCGCTTTGGAATCATCTTCATTTAAGGATGCGGTAGGCTCATCCAGGATCAAAAGCCTGGCATTCTTTGCAAGTGCCTTTGCAATTTCCACCAGCTGCTGCTTTCCCACGCTGATATCCTTAATTAAGGTATGGGAAGATTCCATAAGTCCCACTGTATTTAAGTACCGGTCCGCCTCTCCATAGGTTTCATTCCAGTTGATCGCGTACCTTTTCCCCTTTTCATTTCCCAGATACATGTTTTCAGCAATCGTCATATAGGGGACAAGAGCAAGCTCCTGATGAATGATGACGATTCCCTTTTGTTCACTGTCACTGATGCGGTTAAATTTGCAGATCTCTCCGTTATAAATAATATCTCCCTCATAGGTGCCATAGGGATAAATGCCGCTGAGCACGTTCATCAAGGTAGATTTGCCAGCTCCATTTTCACCCACCAGGGCATGGATCTCACCTTCCTCTACCTGAAGGTTTACATTATCCAGAGCCTTAACGCCTGGAAATGTCTTGGTTATGCTCTTCATTTCCAAAAGTATTTTTGCCAAGAATATCCCTCCCTTGCCGTCATTTCTTAAGGACGGCCTCTATTTCTGTAAGAAGCCGTCCCCATAAGAAAATAATTTCTATTACTTTAACTGGTCTTCCGTGTAATATCCGGAAGTAATTAACATATCTTTATAGTTGTCAACCGTTACAACCACTGGGTCACACAGATAAGTTGGGATAATTCCGGTTCCGTTATCATAGGATTTGGTATCATTGATCTCGGCTTCTCCGCCCTGCATAACGGAATCCACCATTTTTACTACCTGAGAAGCAAGGGTACGGGTATCCTTAAAGATACTCATGGCCTGTTTACCCTGAAGCATGTTCTTTACATTGGCAATATCACAATCCTGTCCGGTGATGACCGGGTATTTTCCGGTATAGGAAGAAGCAAGGGCGTTCTCTACGCCAAGAGCGGTGGAGTCGTTGGAGCAGAGGACAGCATCCAATACAGTTCCGTCGGAATAGTTACCTGCGATAATGGTATCCATACGGTTCTGAGATTTCTCTGAATCCCAGTTAGCGGTTGCTACCTGTTCAAAAGCAGTCTGGCCGGATTTTACTACAAGCTTTCCGCTGTCAATATACTTTTTAAGGACATCCATGGCTCCGCCAAAGAAGAAATTACAGTTGTTATCAGCCGGATCACCGGTAAACAGCTCGATGTTCTTAGGTTCCGTTGCCTTCTCAAGATCCAGAGCCTCTACCAGATACTCACCCTGCTTTTGTCCGACTTTATAGTTATCAAAGGTAGCATAATATGTAACTGCATCAGAGTTCATGATCAGACGGTCGTAGGAAATAACCGGAATTCCCATGGCTTTGGCCTGGCTTAAAGGCTCTCCCAAAGAGCTTCCGTCAATAGAAGCAATGACTAATATCTGGCAGCCGTTGGAGATCATGTTCTCCACCTGGGATACCTGGGTCTGGACATCATTGCTGGCATACTGTAAATCTACCTTATAGCCGGCATCTTCCAGTTCCTTCTTCATATTAGTTCCATCCTGGTTCCATCTCTGCAGATCCTTGGTGGGCATGGCGACTCCGACTAAGGTTCCATTCCCCTTCGTTGCTTTTGTTTCCTCTGCCTTGGTCTCAGCCGCTTTGGCAGCTTCTGTGGTGGCTGCAGCAGTTGTCTGTGTCTCTTTGTTCTCCGGGGCAGAACTTGTAGAGCTCCCGCATCCGGAAAGCATTCCTGCCGTTAAGGCAAGGGCCATTGCAGCCGCTAAAAATTTTCGTTTCATGTTTCTCTTCCTCCTCCAATTTTTGTTTTTGCTGACAGTTTTATCTTAGCACGAATACAACAGGACTTGTTTGCGAATCGTTAGCACTGATTAATCCAGAAAAAAAAATGCCCTGAATGCACAGGACTTTTTCGCATCAAGAAAATGCTACTGATGCTGGTATAGCAATTGCTGCCAGAAGAGATGAAATTAAGACTTAAGGTTGCAATCTTTCAGACATCTTGCTAAAATAGGAATGGTATAAGTTTTTCTTATAATGTATCTCAATCAGGCATATTATATCTCATTGAAAAGATATGGTGATTATATGGAAATCAGAAAATTATCTTATTTTGTCTCAGTTGTAAAACATAAGAATTTTACAAAAGCTGCCCAGGAACACCACATGGTGCAAACAGCAATGAGCCGCCAGATTGCATCGATCGAAGAAGAACTGGGAGTTGTCTTATTAATACGTAATAATAGGTCTGTTTTGCTTACATCTGCCGGAGAAGTTTTTTATAACAAGGCTTTAAAGGTAATAGACCTGTACAATGATATGATCTCCCAAACCCAAAAGACGGCTAAGCTGCATCCCAAAGTATTAGAAATTGGCTTTGGTCATTATGAGCATATTTTAATAGCGCAGGTAGTTTCTGAGTTTCGAACCCTTTATCCGTATATTGATGTCCTGGTTGCCAAGTATAGTTATAACGACCTTATAACATACTTACAGGCAGGAAAGTTAGATATCGTCTTCACTCTTCCGTTTAGTCCCGCTTTTGTATCACAGGATGAGACGGTAGTAAAGCAGGTTTTCCCCTCTACCATGTATATCATTGTAAATAAAAAGCATCCCCTTGCCCAGTATGATACCATATCAGCTGATTTACTTAATGATTGTACATTAATTACTTTAAGTGAAGATTCAGGTCCCTGCTCCCTGGATATTTTAAGACAATTTACGATGACGGCCGGTCTTAACATCAAAGATATTATTAATGCAAACAGTTTGGAATCACAGATATTAATGGTAGAATCCGGGCTTGGTGTGGCATTCTTACCGAGTATCTGTACCAAGCATTTAACACCGAATGTGAAAGCTATAAATTTAAAGGATTTTGATCCCGGGAATTTCGTTGCCATGTTCCAGAAATCCAATGAGAATCCTTTTATAAATATATTTCTTGGATTGGCTTCTCTAAAAGAGGGTTAACAAATGTATAAAGGGATATTGCACGACTAACCTGGTTAGTTTTGCAATATCCCTTTTGATTTTTATGTCTTATTTATTCTCCGGCTTTTTAGTCAGAGCTATGCCAACGCATAGGAACAGTCCACCCCATACAACGGAACAGCCAACAATCATCATAGCCAATGCAAATGGATTCATCGTATTCCCCCCTTAATTATTCGATTTCAACTTGCCATGGACGCTTACAGAACACAATGGCTACACCGATCATAAGCACAACAGTTCCCCATCCGAACACAACATTAGACAACAAGGTCACAGAATCCATACCAAACATCTTCATAATACCGGACACAAAATTTGAAATTACGGTAATTCCAAGTAATATTGGCGTAAAATATTTTAGTAAGTAATCCCACCATTTACCGACCTTGAAGTCAGAGTACTGATTCGCATCTTCTCTGAGTTTCTCCGTGCCATAAATGTAACTGATTGTAATAACTTCCACCAGTCCAAGAGTCGCGATTACATAGTTTGCCACGTAAGAATCCACAAGATCCAAAATATAGTTGAATCCGCAGTATGTAGCAAAGGTGGCACTTCCAATAAAGCCGGCGATGGATATGATGCCTGTTAGCTTTTTACGTGAAATTTTAAATTTATCCAAGGCTGCTGTATTGAATGCCTCAAGCATAGAAATACTGGAGGAAATACCGGCAATAAATAAGCAGAAGAAGAATAAAAATCCCAAAATACCTTGAACCACAATATTAGATGACATGGTAGAAATTGCGATAGGAAATGCGATAAAAGCAACTCCGGCTCCGTATTCTTTTTCAGTTTGGAAAATGCCTTTGTGGAACCTCCACGTATTCTCCGACCATAGGTGTATTCCATGATCATTAAAGGAACGGCACATGTAATAATAGCTACAAAGTATGGAAGGAAAAATGCTCCTCCACCATTTTTATAAGCTTGAAACGGAAATCTCCATAAATTACCTAATCCTACCGCAGCCCCAATAGCTGCAAATAAAAATCCTGTTCTGCTATTCCATTGATCACGCATAGTAAATACCCCCTGGTGTCGGATATAATCTAATATTCGATGGGTTCCAAAGATGCCTGGAAGTGACGTAAAATCAGTGGCTCCCAGGTGATGCGGTATCCTCGCTCTATTTCAGACGCTCTTTGCTTGATTGCGATTAATGCATCAGCCATAATGTCAATATGTGCCTGTGTATAAACACGGCGCGGAATCGCAAAGCGGGTAAATTCAAATTCAGAATGAAGCTGCACTCCGGTATCAGGATCGTTACCCAGCATAAAAGAACCGATGTCACAGGTACGGATTCCGGCCTCTTTGTAAAGCTCTATTGCCAGCACCTGTGCAGGGAATTCATTATATGGGATATGCGGAAAAAATTCTGCCGCATCTACAAAGACTCCATGGCCTCCAACCGGGGATTGGTAAGCGATTCCTGCATCGTCTAATTTAGCTGCCAGGTATTCCATCTGGCCGATGCGGTATCTTAAGAAGTCTTCATCGATTCCTTCGTAGAGTCCAATTGCCAGGGCTTCAAGATCACGTCCCGAAAGTCCACCATAAGTAAAAAATCCTTCGAAAGAAATACAGTTTGCTTTCACTTTTAATATAATTGGTGAATTTCCATCTTTTATTCCAATCAGACCGCCGATATTTACGATGGTATCCTTTTTGGCAGACATCGTAAACATATCGCCATAGCTGAAGATTTTATTGACAATTTCTTTAATGGACATATCTTTGCATTCTTCTTCCCGCTGCTTTAAGAAAAAAGCATTTTCAGCGTATCTGGCAGCATCAATATTAAGAGGAATTTGATACTTCTTACAGATTTCTGATACCTCTCTCATATTTGCCATGGATACAGGCTGACCGCCTGCTGAGTTGTTCGTAATCGTCATTACAACAAGACCAATATTTTCAGCACCCAGTTCATTGATCAGCTTTTCTAATTTAACAACATCCATGTTGCCTTTAAAGGGAGCTCTTACAGAAGGATTTTTTGCTTCTTCTACCACGCAGTCGATGGCTCTGGCTCCTGCCAATTCCACATGAGCCCTTGTTGTATCAAAGAACATATTGGAAATAGCATATTTGCCCTTGGAAAGGAAAATAGGAAAAAGTACCTTCTCACCAGCACGGCCTTGGTGAACCGGCTGTATAAATTCATAACCGAATATATCTTTACCGGCATCAAATAATTTATAGTAGCTGGATGAACCGGCGTATGCTTCATCACCCTTCATAACGCCTGACCATTGGTCATCACTCATAGCATTGGTTCCGCTGTCGGTTAAAAGGTCAATATAAACATCTTCGCCCCTTAACCCAAACATATTATACTTAGCCTCTTTGACTTTTTCAATGCGTTCCTCTCGAGTTAACATTTTAATTCGCTCTACCATTTTAATTCTGAATGGTTCCGGAATATACTTTACAGCCATAATTGTTTTCTCTCCTTTTATTTTTTGTATATATTCTATATAATTTAATTTTATTACAATTCAATTTGTTTGTAAAATGACTAAAAAGCATGGCATAACAACAATTTTATTATGATATATATCTAATATCTCCGCTTGATTAGACACTTAAAACGCATCACAGGAGATACTCATGAGGGATATAATAAAAAAGCCCTGAATACTCAGGACTTTTTTACGGCAAGTAAACACTACTGCTGTTTCACATTCAGATATACATCTTCTTTACCATGGAATCCTCCCTGAATGATAACGGAATCCATATTCTCCCTGGTAACTGCAACCGGCTTTAACTCAAGACTCGGAACATCATAAGTTCCATCGTCAATGGTCGTTACAATTCCCGCCAAAGGCTCTCCCCTACCAAGCTTCACCGCGTATTCCGCTGCGATTCTGGCCTCTTCCTCCACGGATTTAAAAGCCGTCATATTCTGGGTTCCTTCCACAATCCTCTGGCAGGCCATCAGATCCCCATCCTGGCCCACCAGACAGACCCTTCCTGCCATCCTGTCTTCAGATAAGGCACGGAAAACCTGAGTTGCCAGATCATCGTTTCCGCACATAATCCCCTTCACATCCGGATGCTCTTCCAGCGCTTCTTTGGCATAATCAAAGGCATGCTCGGAAAGCCAGCCCTCACAGTTGCTTTTATAAACTACTTCCAGATTTCTCCCCTTTATTACCGAATCAAACCCCTCCCGGATCAATGCCACATTATAATCCGTTTCAGGACCCTGGATCATAAAAATCTTACCTCCCTCAGGAATGTCTCTTACCAGGCTTTCCGCCATGAGTATTCCGACCTCCCTGTTGTCAAAAGATATGTACATATCGCTGTCTGCATTCTGGATCAGGCGGTCATAACTCATGGTCTTGATCCCCGCCTCTTTTGCCTTTTTCATAACATCGGATAAAGCTTCACAGTCCCCTGCCACCACTACGATTACATCCATCTGCTTTTTTATGAAGTACTTTATCTGTTCGATCTGTTCGTTTACATCCCCGTTTGCATTTTGTACATTAACCTCTGCCCCAAGTTCCTTTGCGGTTGATACAAAAACATCCCGGTCCCTGATCCACCGCTCAATCACAAAAGAATCAATGCTTAACCCGATTTGTAGGGGCCTATCCCAGGCCTTTGCCGATACCTCGGTCTCTGCCTCTGTCTTGGTATTTACACAGCCAGTCGTCAAGGCACAACAGAGTATCACCACCAGTAACAATCTCCCTCGACCCATTTTCATAGCACTTACCTCTCCCTATATTCGCTTGGCGTCATCCCTTCATACTTTTTGAATATCCGGCTGAAATAATTCGGATCGCTGTAGCCGGACATAATACATACCTCCTTAATGCTGTATCTGGAATCTTCCAGAAGACGCCTGGCGTTTTTAATCCTGGTTCTGGTTACATACTCGATAAAGTTCTCTCCCACCTCCTGTTTAAATAATTTACTGAAATAATAAGGACTTATGTCAACCATTCGGGAAGCATCGTCAAGAGAAATATCCTTAGCAAAATTCTCATCAATATAACTCTTGACCCTGGAAACCACATTTTCATACTCCTTCTCCCTGGAAGTGCTGATGTTTTCGCATATCTCCCTTGTCTTATTTAAAAACCAGCGTCTTAGCGCGTCCGTATCTGGGGCTTCCGTCAGTTCTTCTAAGTAGTTCTCCCGATAACGGAAACCATAACGGACATTCCCTGCCTCAAAAGCCCGCCTCTCAAGCCTCATGACCAGCTCCAGTATCTTTACCTCTATATTTGATCTCACATTTCCGTCGTGAGCCAGCATCCAGTCAAAAAATTCACCGGCACAGGACAACGCGCCTTCCCGGTCCGCCTTTGTCCCCCTTTGAAGGTACTGGTTTTCTAAGTCCAGGGGATATTCTCCGTCATAATCAGCTACTGCCGGGATATCCGTGATATGCACTACATGGCTGTCGCTGTCCCGCAGGGATTTCAAGGCCTCTTTATAGGAGTCTCTGATCCCTTCCAGCGGTTTTACAGAACCGATCCCTCCCCTGCATTTGATATCCGTGGTGCTTTCCAGTTTATGGATCATATTCCGGGTCCTTGTTATGATTTCCACCCGCTCCTCATACCGTACTTTTTCCTGTTCAAAGGATAAGAAAAGCACCAGCCGGTTTCCCATGGCAGGCCCCATGACACAATCAAAATAATCCTTAACAATCTCTCTGACCATGGGATAATACTTATTCACCCGGACGCTGACCCCTATGGCATTGGTCATGGTCCCTCCCTCAATGCTGTCCCCGAATTCCAGAATAATCATAAAGCCATAAGGGCTTTTTATGTCCAGCATTTCAATGTATCCGTTCTTAGAAAGCTCTAAGTCCTCTTGAAGCACACTGTAGATGAACCCGCTTTCGATCATGGGAATTACGATCTCAAGCTTTTCCCTGATCTTTAAATCATCGCTTAACTTCTGTCTGGCCTCCTCCACCTGGTGCATGGCCTTTACGCACACATCCAGGATCTTCTTTTTATTGACCGGCTTCATGATAAATTCCATGACCCCTAAGTTCACCGCTTCCTGAGCATAAGAAAATTTATCATAGGCTGTTATGATAATGAATACAACAGAAGGATTGAATTTACGTACCTCCCTGATTGCCTGGATTCCGTTTAATCCAGGCATCTGAATATCCACGAATGCAATATCCGGCCGGAAGGAACCGGCCTGTTCAATGACCGCCCTGCCTGTTTTAACACAGACGATCTCACAATCACTGCCGAAATTGGACTTTATGATATGACTGATGGATTCCAGCATGATCCCCTCATCATCAGCTAACAGTATGCGAAACATGTACATCTCCCCCTCTTTTTGGAATCCTTAATACCACAGTGGTTCCTTTATCCTTCCCATCACTGAACATATGGAAAATACCGTCATCATCATAATAAAGCTCCAGCCGGGATATAACATTGCGAATACCGATCCCGGTAGAATTCTCCCCTTCTGCGGCTTGTCCACCGGCCAGGATGCTCTCAAGAGTTTCCATTTCCATTCCGGCCCCATTATCTCTGATGCGGATTTCTATTTTCTCCTCATGATTCTCCACGGTCAGATAAATTTCTCCCGGCCGTTCGATATTCCGGATCCCATGGTTCACCGCATTCTCCACCAGGGGCTGTAAAATCATGCTTGGAATGGAAAAATCCATTGCCTCCTCATCGATCTTTGAATGATACCGGATATCCCCTGCAAAACGGACATTTAATATATAAACATAGTTCTCCACTGCCTCCACCTCTTCACGAATGGTGGCATCCCTTGAACCCTTTTTTACATTATATCGGAAAAAGTCCGCCATCTTTTCCATAAATACCGAAGTTTTCTCTGCATCCTCCATCATGGCCAGCTGGACCCCAGCGTTTAAGGAATTAAAAAGAAAGTGGGGATTGATCTGGGACTGAAGATACTTTAACTGGGCTTCCTTTAAGTGGTTTTCCATTAAAAGCTCCCGCTCCTTCATCTCCTGCTCTTTTTCTGCGCTCTCCTTAATTTTATTCACATACTCATCCAAACTGTCCACCATCTGATTAAAGGTTCCTGTTACGATCCCCAGTTCATCTCCGGTACCTAAGGACGGTACCTTTACGTGGAAATTCCCTTGCCCTACAAGCTTTGCCGTATGGGCTAAATTGGTGAGCGGTGTAACAATATCCTTTGTCATCATCATCATGACCGTCAGGCTTATGACCATTACGATCATTAAGATCACAGTACTTATGACCTCCAGATACTGAAGGGCTGCCTGCAGAGTCTGATAGCTGGCGGAATTGTTTTTAAACTGCCGGCTGTTTAAGACTGAAATGTCACGGTTGATAAACTGGTAAAGCTTTAGAGCCGATTCGTAGGAGCTTTTGTATTTTTCTACATTCTGCCCCCTCTTGGCCTGTACTGTCTCATCCGTGATAGCCAGATAACTGTCCGACATGTTGCGGATATTTTTTTCCAGGATCTGAATCTGATTATCCGTTACCGTAACATTAAGCCCCTCTAACAGCTTCCTGTAATCCTGCTCCGCCCGGTAATAATCAGTCAAGGACTCGGAATCCTTTACCTGTAAGTATTTGTACATGAAATTCTGTACATCGGAAAAAACATCCGACAGCTCATTGAGGTTCACATTGCTTATGTATACAGAATTCATACGCTCTACCATCTGGTTGATCTGGGCGTAGATGAATAAATTGCTGGCAAAAAGCGTGGCTGCCGTTACCGCAACTTCCAAAAACAGCTTGCGGGCAATCGGTAAGTTTTCCCATAGGTGTTCCCATTTATTTTTCATAGCCGCTCCACTAATTACTCATGAAATCAGACGTATTTGCCTTTGTTACAAACTGAAGATCCACACTGTAAAAGGAATTGGTCCTCCCGTCATGTATGGATTCGGTAAGAGCCTGCACGCTGAATTTCCCCATCTGGCCGGTGTCAATATAAAGGGTCATGGCCATCGTTCCCTTTCTCACCGCCTCTAAGGCTGCTTTTGATTTATAATAGCCGATGACCTGAGTCTTACCTACGCTGTTATAGTCGATGACCGCCTGATACACAGCCTCCGTATCCACCTCATCCATGCAGACAATAATATCCGGGGGGCCCTGGGGGTTCTGAAACAAATTGCGCACAATTTCCTCAGCTTCAAATGCCCGTCCGGACGAGATCTTGATCTCTTCTACCTTAATCCGGTCTGCAGTTTCCTTTGAAGTGACCATCCGGTTGTTGATCTGATTAAAAATCTGGGACTGGTTGCTGTCAATGGAATTGTCATGAAGAAGCATCATCACTCTGGCCTTCCGGGAATCCTGGGGTAATATCTTTAAAATCTGATTTCCGTATTCCTGCCCCAGCTCATAGGAATTAATTCCAACATAGCTTTTACGGTCCGTAGCAGGTGCATCGTTTAAAATCGTTACCACAGGTATTCCTTTTGCGGCCGCTTCATTGATCCGCTCTTCCAGCTTCTCTTCTCCCGTAAATTCCAGCAGGATCCCATCTACCTTCGCCGCTATGCTCATGTCCATAAAATCCACTGCATTATACTCCGATGACTGGTTTCTTCCCTTCAGCTCCACATAAGCATCGTATAAGGCCGCTTCCTTCCGTACACTCTGGTACACGTCATTCCAGAACTGAGAATCCAGGTCATTGATGATCATGACATAATGGTATCGGTAGGTTCTGGTATTTTCCGCATGTTCTACCCCGATTCTTTTTAACACGAATCCGTAAAAGGAGGTGGTCAATAGCGTAAGAAATACGATACTGGACAATCCCCCCAGAACCAGCAGCAGCAGGCTTTTCTTTCTGTTATCCATGGTTTTCCCCTTTTTCATATAGCACTAGAACCATTATACTAAATCACTGGAAAAAAATAAATGGAAAACAGTCCGGAATTTTACCGGACTGACAGAAAAGTTATTATAAATTGTTAATTTTTTAATTATTTAAAAATGGGTCTTGCAATTGATTTTTAATTAACTTATCTTTATCTTAAGGATATCCTTTATAACTTAAAGGAGGAAACAATATGAATCAAGAAAAAATGAAAGAGCTTGAAAAGACGATTAACAGTGACTATAGCAATATTGCAGGCATACTTGTACAAAAAAATGGTATAAGACTATATGAAAACTATTTTAATGGATATACCGCCGATAACGCAGTACATGTGTTTTCGGTGACAAAGAGCGTATTTTCTGCATTGATTGGTATCGCCATTGATAAGGGCTTCATCAAAAGTGCAGACCAGAAGGTATTAGACTTTTTCCCTGATTACGCGGTTAAAGCAGGCGAAAAAACAATACAGAAAATTACGCTTAAGAATTTACTTACCATGACGGCCCCATATAAATATAAGTCTGAGCCATACGAAGAGTTTTTCGCAAGCGATAACTGGGTAGATGCCGCCCTTGATTTATTGGGAGGCGAGAAACATACAGGAGAATTTATGTATTCTCCTATCATAGGCACTCATATCTTGTCAGGCATTCTTATAAAGGCGGCAGAGCAGCCGGTACTTGATTTTGCTGTGGAACATTTATTCTCTCCACTGGGAATCAAGGTTACGCACAATGTGGTACTGCGCAATAAAGAAGAGCATATCGCTGTTATGAATGATAAGAACACCAGCGGCTGGGTCGTTGACCCACAAGGGTTAAACACGGCAAGCTGGGGGCTTTTCCTGACGCCTGAGGATATGGTAAAAATAGGTCAATTGTATCTAAACAATGGAAAATGGGAAAATAGACAAATCATTTCAGAGAAATGGATAGAAGAAAGCACAAAGGAGCATATCAGATTGGATCGGCTGTCTTATGGCTACCTGTGGTGGATATTTGATTATAAAGAACCTATTTATGCAGCTTTGGGAGACGGAGGAAATGTAATTTACATCAATACAAAGAAAAAGATGGTTGTTTCTATCGCTTCTCTTTTTGTGCCGGACGTTAAGGACAGGATAGGGCTTATTATGGAGCGTATTGAACCAATATTTGAGGACTGAGTATAACGAGCCCCCATGCTCAGCATGATAACCCAAATGCAGGGCAGAAGGTGTAACTGTACCAAACCGAAATAACCATATAATAAAAAACAGGCTCATAGCAAATCTTGAGCCTGTTTTAAACAGCATTGCAGTCTGGCTTTTAGCCAGGCTGCAATGCTCAGTGTTTATCTTTCTTTTTTCCAATATTCCTTGTTCATAGTAAAGCTTAAAACCAGCCCCTTAGGCAGGCTGCGATACCGTTTTCCCATAAGATATCCCATGTATTTAAAACCACTCTTTACAATTACACCGGGAATGAGCCATGGCTTTTTTACCTTTAAAAGCCAGGCGCAGGTCTTTTTCACAAGGCGGATCCCCTCACCTTCCGAGCGGATTCCCTCAAACACCTCCGGGTGGTCGGCCTGGGATACTGCAAGATCAAAATTCCGCTTAAACTGGGCGATGCAGCCGTAATTATGGGAATGATACACGTTTGCATCGGCTGCATAGGCTACCGCTTGCCCCCGGCGTCTTACTGCATTTCCCGCATAAATCATATCCTCATTAAAAATAGTCCGTTTAATAAATCCGCCGGCCTCCATAAATGCAGCCCGGTCATAGGCACAGCAGACGTTGGAGGCAAAAAAGGTCTTGATTCCCAGCTCCTTTAGGTCTCCGCCTGTTTTCACCCGGCTTTGTTCCGGATAATTAAAGGAACGGGTATACTGCTCCGCCAGGGCACAGTCAGGATTCGGCAGCTGCCTTCCATAGGCCATGACCACCTTTTCTCCGCCTTTTCCTGTCTGGTCAAGGCCTCTTACCAGCGCTCCTATTAAATTCCCATCGGACGGAACTGCATCATCAGTCATAAATACCATAATATCTGCCTCAGAATAACCGGCTCCCTGGTTTCTGGTGCCGCCATGGTCAAATTCCTCTTTTGTCACGTGGTGTACTTCCAGATTGGGGACCCAGCCATATTCCTCATCCTTCCAATAGGACCGTTCCGTGTTCATGATGATGATCCGCCGGATAGGATATGACTGTTCCCTCAGGCGTTTAAGCAAAAGCTGCAGCTTTTCATCAGGTCTATATACGGGAATAATCACATCTACCGATTTTTCCTGCCTTTTTTCTTCCATTGCATTTTCCTACCTTCCAGTAAAATACTCCGCCAGCAGCCGCCAGGATCAAGCGAGCTTTCATCCGGCTCGTTGCCTTCGTATGAATCAGTAGCGCAGACACGCCGTGGAACAGATGCGTATCAGGGCATAGATGCTCACAAAGCATTCCAGATACCATGCACTTTTCCTTAAATCCATGTTAATAACCAGGCGTTTATCAAATAAAACTAACAGCACGAGGGGCAGCAGGGGGATAAAATACCTTCCCTGGACACCTGTTATATAGGTAAGCTCCCGTGGCGTCCAGCCTAATAGCATGGAAGCAAGAACCAGGCAGGAACTTAAAAACACCAGAATGACCATCCAGAGCTTCTGGCCGCCAGACATCGGAGTTTCTTCCCCTTCTCTCCTTATCACGCTGACAAAGAGCACATACCACAAAATCATGAGACAGAAGGGGGGCACGGTCAGGTTAGGGTCCAGATTGCCCAGAAATCCTCCAAGCATGGTAGTCAGATAATAATCAAACTGGGTCACCAGGGTTTCATAATATACTTGAAAGATACGATAGGGGTGTTCCCATACATCCTGCAGTGTATATCCTGCTGCTTCACTCCAGCCCACATAGCTTTCCGTTGTGGTTGCCCACGCAGATAGGACCAGACGGTTTACCAAAAACACCGCCAGAACGACTGCAGTTATCACACTTATGACAGAGATCCAGTAATTCCTTTTTGACTTAAACTTAGAAGAAGGAATAAACAGGCAGATCCCGGCCACCGGCAGATAAACGATCTTTCCAGGCTCCAGAATGATCAGCAAAAGCGCCAGAAGAACCGTATCCTTTACGGTCACTTTCTCTTTCTCAAAGGCTAAGTAAAAGCACCAGGCCAGAAAAAGCATTGACAGGCCGATAAAGGCTGTATCATAGGAAAAGGAAGCAGCCAGATGAAGGGTCATAGGAAGACATGATACCGCCATGAGAAGCTCTTTTTTAAATGGCATGATCCTCACAGCCAGGGCTGCCATACCTGCAAAAGTAAGAAGATTGAACAGCCTTCCAAGATATACCAAAGGGATGTATCCCAGATGAAGCAGCCTGGCAAGGCAAATCCCAAAGGCCTGGGGTAAGTAAACCACAGGCGTAGTGTTCACCGGTATTTCATAGCGGACCGTCATTCCCTGGCTGTTATCAAGGGAAAACATCTCCTTAAGGACCAGGTTGTATGTGGCCCGTCCCACATTGGTATAAAGTCCGGGAGCATCATCGCCGCTCCGCACCAGAACATTGGCTCCCCGGCTGATCCTCTCCTTTTCCTCTTCTGTTGCATGGGAAAGAAAGGAGTCATCTGCCACTGCCGGTTTTCCCATAAGCTGGCTGGAGAGCCGGTAAGCGCTGGTAAAATGGGCCGCCTCATCGGGCGTTGAAAAGGGGGTCAAAACCAGCATATAAAACAGTCCAAGAATCACCACTGTCCCCGGAAACAATAAGGAGGCTGGAATCTTAACGATCCACAAAGCTGCTCCTAAACACGCCAGAAATCCACAACCGAACACGATGATCCACCAGTAAAAGCGGCGGACTGCCTCAAATTCCGGTGAGGGAATTCCCACAATGGTTTCCTCATAGGTTTTTATAAAGAGAAAGGCGAGAAAGAAACAAGTTCCCGCCGTAAGCCACAATCCCTTTTTATTCAGAATGAGCTTCATGATGACCTTCCTCCTTTTCCCTGGCATCTTCCCGGTCCAGAGCAAGCATCTGGATCAGTTCCGTCATTTTCCGCTCCAGCTGGGATATTTTGACAGACTGGAAGAAAACCTTTACCAGCAGGATAAATATCATGAAGGTAAAGATAAAATTAGCGGTGGAATAGGTTCCCACCATCCGGGAAATGATATCAGCCAATGGAGGGAATAAGCTGAATACCACCAAAAGCAGGGCAAACATCACCCAAAAGATAGAATCCTCTATCTTCATCTTAGAATGGCGTATTCTTCTAAGTACATAAAATGTAAGTAATATGGAAACGCATATCAGTACGCAGCGAAGCAAAACTGTCATGTTCGTTCTCCCTTCCTTTATCTCCTGTCCCTAATGCGGAAACTCTGTACCAGCAATATGGAAAACAGCATCTTTCCCATATACCGGGCCGCATTGACCGGATTTAAATAGCTCTCTCCCAGAATCCGTTCATCCATGATCACAGGAATTTCCGCGACCTTTGCCCCCTGGCTGATCAAATAGGAGATCGTATCCGGTTCCGGACCGTAATTTAACCCATCAGCAAATTCCTTGATCATCTTCCTGCTGAACATGCGCATACCAGAGGTAGGGTCACTGACCTTTACCCCAGTGGTGAACCAGATGGAGCCGCTTAAGAGCCTGCTCCCTAGCATCCGCATGGAATGGGGTTTCTTCCCTGTCATAAATCTGGAGCCGATAACAATATCATAGCCCTCGTCCATCTTCTCTTTCATGGGAAGGATATATTCCGGCCGGTGCTGCCCGTCCCCGTCAAACTGTATGGCATACCGGTAACCGCGCCTGTGAGCATATTTAAGCCCGGTCTGGAACGCTCCGGCAAGTCCCAGATTCATGGGCAGGTCAATGATCTTCCAGCCATGCTTTCTGCAGATATCTGCTGTTTGATCGGTAGAACCGTCATTAATGATCACATAATCAAACATGGGATAGTTCGTAATGACATCTCCTACCACGCGCTCAATATTTAAAGCCTCATTGTATGCAGGTATTACTACCAGTACCTTATCCATCATTTCTTCCGCTCCATTCTCTCTTCTACCTTTGCACCGCCCATGTTTCCGGGACGTAACGGTATGCCTGCATGACGTTCCTCAGTAATAAATATATGGATCGCCTGTCCCATGAAGCAAAGCATGAGAATCAGCATTTCCAGCATATAAGAGAAGGCCGCTCCGTTGATTCCTCCCACTCCTACCAGCCAAAAAGAGAGAAAGAAGGAAAGGATGCAGACCGGTACATAGCCAAAAAAGATTCCCTTCTGCTTTTTCATGATAACAAGCACATAATAAAACAGATTCATAACCGCAAAGAAACCGCCGCCCAGCACGATGAAAAGAAGCCCGGATTTATACGGTTTAAGCTCCACATTGGAAATGGCTCCCAGTACAGGAACCCCAATCGCCCAGGCCCCTGCCAGGGCAATGATCGTAAGAAGGAATATGATTCCGGAGAGCTTCTTTAAGCCATCCCTAAATTCTTCAAAGTTCCGTTCCTCCCACTGGTAAGACATCCTGGTCAAAAAGGGGCGGATCACAAAGTTAGCAGCCAGGTTAATGACCGAGGTCGGCATAAAAATAGCCACAAAAACAGCGTTGTCTATGGAAGTCATCCTGGCATCCACCGCATATTTTGCCATGGCAAAAATAAGCCCGTCAAGAAAAACGGATAAAAACAGCAAAAAACTGTCCTGCAAAAGCTTCCACTGCCTGCCGGGTGTTCTGGTAAATACCATTCCGGGGACACTCTCCGCCATTCTTTTATCAAACAGCAGGATCCCTGCTCCCTGGGAAAGGACCGCTACCACGCAGGAAAATACAAGCTCCCTTGTAACAGCAAGGGTTCCTAAAAAACAAAACACTGACAACAGGGTTCTAAATGCCATGGCCTGTCCTGTTAGATACAGCCGCCCGTTTCTCTGAAATTCCGATTCATACACATCTGCAAACCCGTCCAGCACCTTATAAAGCACCATCAAAAATACTACCAGTGCTTTTTGAGCCGTATAGCCTGCCGACGGAGACAGGGTATTAAAAATGATATAACAGATTCCAAAAATGACTGCCATGGAACAGGTGGCAAACCGGGCCAGACGATATTCAGAAAACGTATAACTTTGACTTGTATCCGTGCTCTGCAAAGGCCTCATGCCAAAATAGGCCACCAAAAACATCTGCTGCCCAAATGTGCTGAATGCAAAGCCAAAGATCCCTCCCTGTTCTGTTCCTATGAGATGGTTGACCAGGGCCGTGAGTATCATACTGGAACCGGCATAAATCAGGCTTCCGATCATATTCCAGGCCACATTTTTTCGTTCCATTTATTTTCCTCTTATTTGTCCACGGTTTTGGGGCATAATCATATACCCACCGGTTATTTCCTCACAATGTCCCTTTATTCTACAATATCCGGCTTTAAAAGTAAACTTAAAACCACCCCGCTACTCTTTTGTGATCCCGGAAATACGGCACAGGTACAAAAAAGCCTCCAGCCGGAACAGCCAGGAAAGCCCTGCATAAACAACGATTCCTACCAGAATTTGTACAACCAGGGTTAAGAGTGTTCCTTCTATTACATATTGTACTCCGTATGCGAAGAGACACATCACCGCTGATAAAAGAAGAGAAGGAAGTACATCCTTCCACTGCTCAAAAAAGCTGTAGTTTAAAAGCTTTTTATTGGGATAGGCATTGATAAAGGTGCAGATGAAATCGGTTACTGCCCTTAAAGCAACCATGGTATAAATCCCAAAGGGAATGCTGATCAGAAGCGCAGTCATGCTGACTGCCTTCTTTATTATTTCCAGTTTGAGGAATATCTCGCTTTTTCCCATGGCATTGATAGCCTGCAAATTCGCCACATGAAGGGGCCAGGTTGCATAGGCGATGCATAACAGCCGAAGCATGGGGACACAGGGTAAATACCGGTCCGTCAAAAGCAGCTTAACCATAGGCTCAGCTACGGCAATCAATCCGGCCATCATGGGAAACACCAGGTAAGAGCTGGTGACAATGGACCTTCTCACCATACGCTTTAGCGTCTCCTTGTCCTCCTGGCAGGCCGAAAAAGCCGGAAGCATGACCGACTGAATCGCCGCTCCGAGATTATTTGCAATCAGAGCAGGAAACTGGTTTCCTCTTGAGTATTGCCCCATCATGGCGGAATTATATAATTTCCCGATGACTAGCCCGTAAACATTATTAAATACTGTATCTATAAGACCGGAACAAAGTATCTTCCAGCCATAAGAGAACAATTCCTTCGCCTTCTTAACGGAAAACAGAAGCCTTGGCCTCCACTTCACCAGAAATACCAGCATAACCATTAAGAAAAAGCTGTAGAAAAACTGCTGCATGACAAGGGCCCACAGCCCCAGTCCCCTGTATGCCATAAATACGCCGATAATACCGGAGCAAAGGGCGGCAAAAAGGCTTGCCAGACAAAGCTTTCGAAACTCCATATTCCTGGCAACCACAGCAGACTGCACGGAGGTGACGGCACCAAAAAACAGGGTCACAGAAAGGACCCGGAGCACGGTCGTAAAAACAGGCTGTCCGTAAAAAGAAGCTATGGCCGGAGCCGAGAAAAAAAGAATTACATATAAAACAAAAGCAATGGCTTCGCTGATATAAAATGCAGAGGAATAATCAGCCTCATCCACCGTCCGTTTCTGGATCAGGGAGGTATTAAAACCGCTTTGGACAAACACATTTCCAATGGTGATAAATATCATGATGAGCATGACTTCCCCTGACTCTGCCGGTGTCAGCATCCTTGCAAGCAGAACCGAAACAAGGAACTGAATCCCCTGTGTACCTCCGTTTTCCATCACTTTCCAGAACAGTCCGGAAAGGACCTTTTTTTTCATATTTTCCTGGTACATACTGGCTTTTCTCCTTGCTTTACCAATTTACATTTACGCCTTATTGTACTATATTCCCCAATAATTGTAAATCGTATATAGCATTTTGAACTTACTTGTGTTAGAGTATAAAGGAATATAATTTTCATTTTTAGAATTCAGGAGGTTTTAAATTATGCGTAAACTGACACGAAGCCTGACGCTTCTCTGCCTGACGGCTGCTCTTGTTTCCGGACAGGCCTCCCTTGCATGGGCAGATGAAGCATATGGACCGGGATTTAAGAATGGTGTCCCCATCAGTCAGAGCGACGGGCAGTCTGAAGATCAGAACCAGACGAACACCCAGACGCAGGAAGGTGTAACTACAGATGAAGCGGAAAACGCTTTGGCAAATGCCGGTATAGACATTGGAAAAGAAGGGGAAGGCGGCGGAGAAGACGGCGAGGTAGATGAAGCTACCAAAGCTGCTCAGGAAGCGTTAAAGGCCAATTTCCCACGTCTCCAGACTACCGTTATGGTCGGTGACAGCAACTGGTCACAGCCATTTGTAAATGATGCATGGATCACAAATAACGGACAGGGTTTTCACGGAATGTCCACCTTTCTTACCAACATTGTTGGAAACGTGCTTTACCGGACCTATACCTCCAGCACCGGCTGGTCTCCATGGGTTATAAACGGACAGCAGACTACCAACTATGCCAATGACATAAACATCGAAGCAGTACAAATGAGGTTTTCCGGTTATGTGAATAACCAGTTCGACCTCTATTATACCGCACAGTTGGAAGACGGAACCACCATGGACTGGGCAAAGAATGGGACCACCACAGGAACCATGGGAACCGGCCATTACATAACAGGGCTGAGAATGGCCTTTTACACCAAGAATTCCCAGTTTCCTTATGCCACGGAGAACCCTCTGATTTCCGCCGTTTCAGATGGAATGCGGCAGATCGATGGCGGCCTCCGATACTTTAACGGAGATGGAACATCCTTCACCGGCTGGGCATGGGCAGGCAATGAACGTTACTATTTCCAGGATTCCTATCCGGTGACCGGCTGGCAGTATCTTGACGGCTACAAATATTATTTCGACGAGTCCGGAAAAATGCTCACTGACTTAGAGCCAATTATCGGCGCTAAAGGACCATTCCTCATCAGCATCAACAAAACCATGAACTGCATGACCATCTTCGCCAAAGATGGGAACAACGGTTTTATTATTCCGTTAAAATCCTTTTTGACCTCCACCGGACCGGATACCCCTCTTGGGACATATCAGACTCCGGAAAAGTACCGCTGGAGGGATATGAATCACGGAATCTTTACCCAGTACGCAACCCGTATCTGGAAGGGCTTCTTAATTCATTCCATTCTGTACAGCAAACCTAACAATATGACGCTGGATCCGATGACTTATAATTATATGAGCATTGCTCAGTCAGCGGGATGCGTCCGGCTCCTCTCCGGAGATGCCAAGTGGGTATATGATCACTGTGCTATTGGAACTACCGTTACGATTTACGAATCACCGGTTCCAGGCCCCTACGAGAGACCGGCCATTGAACAGATCATACCCGAAACCCAGACCTGGGATCCTACGGACCCTAATATTGCAAGATAACCTGGGCAGATAATTTTATAATAATAAAATGAATGGGCAGGAAACGGATTATACCGGATCCTGCCCATATTTTTGCCGCTTTACCGTTTCTTTCCCAGGAATATCTTCCTTAAGAGCCTATATGCTCCAGGAGCCCTGTACTCAGCTTGAATAAAGAACCTGGTTCTTGGTGTCAATTCTTTATAATACCTGGCGTATTCCGGGTTCACGATCTCCTTAAACTGCCTGGTATTGACCATGGTATGATAATAAGTCCGTTTTGCCGCACTATCTGCAGCTTCCTTTAAACGCCCCTCTGTGGCAACGTTAAATTCCTCATACACCGTTTTCATCCGCTCCCAGTAAATCTTCTGCTTTTGGGCGTAATTCCCGCTTTTTCCTTCCACGGTCCAGGAGCCTGCTACTCCCACCCGGTAGGCACTCATAGGTTCATCCATATAATAGCCGTACCCTTTTTCAGCAGCCATCATCTGCAGGGGAGTATCTCCCACCGGGCAATCCACGTAATAATCCGGAAGATCTTTCACAAGGCGGGAGGGAAATGCCATGGAGGACATGGCATAACCGGAAGGCTTATCTACGATCTCCTCCGGGGTGATGACCCGGCTCTCCCTGTAAGGACGCATCTGTTTTTCTGTCAGAGCCTTTCCCACCAGTTCGATTTTAGCACTGTGTATACAAAGGGTGCAGTCCGGATGGGCCTCCATGTAATCCACCTGCTTTTGCATCTTATCCGGTGTTGTCCAGTAATCATCTCCATCGCACATGAAAATGTATTTTCCTCTGGCCCGGGGGAAATTAAACGCTCCGCTGATATTGTCAATTCCCTGAGAATACTGGTTCTCCGTCTGTATAAGGGGTTTCACCTTATCCGGGTATTTTTCAGCGTATTCTCTTATGATATCCCCCGTCCCATCGGTGGATGCATCGTCATGGACCAGAATCTCAAATTCAAAATCCGTCTTCTGCATGAGAAAGCTGTCCAAGGCCTGCCTGATATAAGTCCCATGGTTAAAGGTCACGCAATTAATGCTGGCCATAATATTTGATTCGGAACTGCCGCTCATTCCTCTCCGCCCTTTCCTGCATCTGCTTTTGTAATATAACTTATCTTCACTTGCAACGCAACGTTAGATAAATGGGCTGCTTTTTAGCCCGTCCATCCGATTATGGGAATTGCTTCTTAATTCCCATAATATAGTTATCTGAACTTGCAGCGCAAGTTTAGATAAAAGGGCTGCTTTTTAGCCCGTCCATCCGATTATGGGAATTGCTTCTTAATTCCCATAATATAGTTATCTGAACTTGCAGCACAAGTTTAGATAAAAGGGCTGCTTTTTAGCCCGTCCATCCGATTATGGGAATTGCTTCTTAATTCCCATAATATATTCCTCATATTTTCTTGCAATATACATGCCCGTAATTCCTTTTAAGGGTTCTATGGCCTCTCCGATAAAGCATCTCAAATGGTTGGTGACGCAATCGTATCCTGCCAGACAGGAAAACTCTACGCCGCCGGAAAAACGGGGATTGCACTCCAGCATATGATATGATCCATCCTCTGTCTGAATAAACTCAAAGTTCACGCAGCCATTGATACCAAGGGCATTGGCTATATCCCTGCACGTGGCTTCCAGAACCGGGTCCAAAAACACCAGTACCGAGGTCCCTGCTCCGTTCGGGGTCCGCAAAAGTTCCTTCCGGCATACAGCAACGCTCTCTCCTGTTTCCGCCTGCCTTACCACGTCTACGGTAATGATGCTTCCCTGATAATAGGGCTGTACGATCAGCCCCTCAGAGCCTCCGCATTCCAGAAAGCCTTTCATCTCATCAAGGGACTGAATATAGCGAAGCCCCTGACTGCTTCTTCCGTTAAAAGGTTTGATGACCGCAGGATAAGAAAGGCACTCCGGGACCGCCTCCAAAAGCTCCAGAGTAGGAATAGGGCTACCTATGCCCTTATCCATAAGAAAACGGTACAGCTCCCTTTTATCCCTGCACAGAAGAAGGGTTTCCTCCGATGAGAGACATAATGTCACTGAAGCAAGGGCCAGTTCGTCCCTGTAGCGGTTCCACACATCTACCTCCACATCCGTGAGAACGATCAGCACTTTTGCCTGTTCCTCCCTGCATATCTTCAGGATGGAGTTCACATACCGTTTCTCATCCGTTGCAAGGGGAACCTGGTAAAAGGACGCCACATTCCCGGAATCCGCAATCCATTCTGCCGGATAAATATCACAACCAACTACCCGGGAACCCCCATTTTTTAAATTTTTTATAACGATATCTGCTGAAAACGACCCAATCGCAGTCACCAGTGCTGTATTCATAATTTCCTCTTTTCCGCTCTGTTACCCAGGGCATAACGGTATCCCTGAAAAGGGGTTTCTCTTTCCTTTCCTCCTATCTGGCACCTAAAATAATGGCGCAGATGCGGTCGACCTGATCCAGGGAAAGTTCTGCATATAAGGGCAGGGTCAGTACGCTGTCTGCCGCTTTTTTTGCCACAGGAAGTTGTACATTTGAAAACCGTTCCCGATAGCATTCAAAGTCAGTGATCAGAGGATAAAAATACTTTCTCGCAAAGATATGGTGAGTGGCCAGCAGGTCATATACCTCATTTCGTGTTAAAGAGAAGCCGTCAAAGGCTACAGGAAAATAGGCATAATTCTGGCGGATTCCTTCTTTGGGACTCATCAGGCGGATCCCCGGTACTCCCGCCAGATGTTCCCGGTACCGTTCTGCCACAAGCCTGCGCTTTTCGATGTTATCATTCACATGGCGAAGGTTGCAGATACCCATAGCCGCCTGAAACTCATTCATTTTTGCATTACCGCCGATATATTCTACAGTTTCCTTGCCGGTAATGCCGAAATTCTTTAAATAATTGAACAAGATCTCCAGGGATGGATCCTGAAAGGTCACAGCACCGCCTTCAATGGTATTAAACACCTTTGTGGCATGGAAGCTGAACATAGAAGCGTCTCCGTAGGTCCCGATTCCTCTCCCATTTACATCTACACCAAAGGCATGGGCAGCATCATAAATTACCTTTAAATTATATTTCTTCGCGATTTTTTCAATTTTATCTACATCACAGATATTTCCATAAACATGAACCGGTAAAATGGCGGTCGTCTTTTCCGTGATCATCGCTTCAATCTTATCCGGATCAATAGTATAATTCTCCTCCCGGATATCGCAGAACACGGGAGTTAAGTTATTTCTTACAATGGCATGGGTGGTGGAAGCGAAAGAAAATGGGGTGGTGATCACCTCGCCGGATAGATTCATGGCCTGGAGTGCCATTTCAAGAGCCATATGTCCATTGACAAACAAAAGAAGCTTCTGTACCTTTAAATACTCCTTTAACTGTTCCATCAGTTTTTCATGAAATTCTCCCATATTCGTCATCCAGGCAGTTTCCCAGATCGGCTTGATCTCTTCTATAAATTCTTCATAGGAAGGCATGGAAGCCCTCGTCACTAATATGTCCTCTTTGTTGTCCATGCGTTATCCTCCATTTTCCGGTCAGATCGAAAACATCTGGCCCAGCGTCCGTATAAGGGTGCTTTTCATTAATTTGTATTTCCAAATCGTATATATCTTTACCGCCCTGTTTTTTTCGGGCAGTCCGATAAAATGCTCCAGAACCGCTCTTTGCTCACTGGACATCTCATTACCATAGAGTTTTAAAAACATCTGTGCCTGCACAAACATTTTCCTGTAATTTTCCCGGACCGCATCCTGATTCCGCATCCGCTCCGCATACTGCTCCTTGCCGCTTTTGGATCCCATCTGATTTTCTCCATGCTGCCGGTATAGGACCAGGGGACGGTCAATGTAGGATATCCTTCCAAAACAGCTTGCCAAAAGCCCCAGCCACCAGTCATGCATAACGCATTCCCTGGGAACATCGCTCAGGAACTCCAAAAATGCCTTGTTGATCATGACTGTATTCCCTGTGATATTATTCTCAACCAGATAATGGCTGAACCGGTTATCATGAACTGCGACTTTCTGGTATTCCGCCATGGATTCGTGAAGAATGCTGCCTTGCTTATCGGTTACCGATAAGTCACTATGGACCAGAAGGGGAACCGCTTTCCCCCATTCCCCTTCCAGCTTTTTCATTTCTTTTAAAGTGACCTCTGCCTTATCCGGCAGCCATACATCATCCTGGTCACACAGCATGATATACTCATCAGTCACCAACTTAAGCAGGCGGAAGAAATTATTCTGGGCACTGCCGGATCTTTCGCTGTTCCTAAGGCTCCTCACCCGTCCCGGATATCGTTCTTCATATTCCCGGATAATGGCAGGGGTACCGTCTGTAGAGAGATCGTCGGAAATCACGACGGACAGATCGGAAAACGTCTGGTTTAATATAGATTCCAACTGTTCCCGTATATATTTTTCTCCGTTATAGGATGCAAGCAGCACCGAAACCATATATTTCCCCCCTTTCCGCGTTTCCATCTACCAGGACAATCCCACGATCTTTGTCAAAAACCAGATTTCAGCCATGAGAAATGCCAGGAAAGCCTTTACCAGACATTCCTGGAACCGGTTGATCTCCAGATAGTTTTTATAATAGTGAAGCTTGCTCTTATGAAGAATTGCCTGCTTCTTTAAAATAGATTTCACATTCTTATTAATAGACACGGAATGAAGATGTACATAGGACTGGTTTAAAAGAAGTACCGTCCCGTATCCCTTTTTCTTAAGCTGAAATCCAAGTATCTTTTCTTCATAGTAAAGAAAGACATCTTCATCATAAAGACCGCATTCCATCAGAGCATTAATATCCGCCATAAAAAGGGAGCCAAGCACAGCATCTACATAAACGTACCGCTCCTTTTCATAATCTGCTTTAAGTTCCGGCCGGTCATTCAGCCAGCGGGCAAAAATACGTCTTGTAATAAGGCCGGTGTCCAGAAGATCGCCCATCAGGCCGTTAATACGCCAGCTTGACAGCGACACCTCTCCCGTTCCATCCCTGGTGACCGCCGCCGCAACTCCCAGCCGGCTTATCTTTAAAAAGGAATCCTTCATGGCCTGTATACATCCTTCTGTAACCTTGACATCAGGATTTGCTATGAGCACATGGGAAGCGTGAAGCGTTCCATATGCATACCGGATCCCCTGATTATTGCCGTAACCGTATCCCCCGTTCCTTTCCGTGGAGATAAGATGAACCTTTCCGCCAGTAACTGCCTGAAGCCTTGATACGGAATCATCGGTGGAGCAGTTGTCCACGATCACGATAGAATCCAGGATTTTATAATTTACTATGGAGTTTATCAGGCTTATGGTGGTTTCCGGATCATTATAATTGAGAATGATACAGCTAATGTTCATATCCGCTCCTCTTTAAGAACCTTTTCTGGAATTGATTACCCGCATCCCAAACCTGGAGCTTACAAAGTCTCTCACGGCAGGACATAAAAAAGTGGCGTAATCCATCAGGTGATAAGCAGCCATATAAAGACGGCTTCCCTTTTCCTTAGGTGTTCCGGCCCAAGGCGTAAGTGATAGATAATGATCATAAGCCCTGCGGTAATGGTTTAAATTCCCCTCTTTCCAGGGTCTTTCATCCCCCATAAAGTGTAGGATCGCAGGGTGTTTTTTCGCCTCTCGGAACCCTTTTTTCCCAAGCTTTCCATAAACAGGAGACAGCCTTACCAGATGACTGTACCGGTAATATCGGTAATTGGTAAAAAAGTTATATCGGGGAGATAAAGGTTTTATCCTTCCCTTTAACGCCCCGTTAATGGTATCCTGGTCTCCTGCAAACAGCTTCCCGCCCATGGAACGGTAAAAGTCCAGAAGCTGCTTCTGGGCGTTTTCCTCTCTCCAACGGGTCATATCAATGAGGAGAACACCGGAATTAAAATAAGGAGCTTCAGGTAAAAGGCCGATTTCTTCCTTAATGGAAGGGTATATGGTAGGTTCCATGACCGCTCCTAAAAGGAAGGACCCCAGATCCTTTTCCCACAGCTTTTTTAAGGAAGACAGTACTACCGTATCACAGTCTAAATACAGCACCCGGTCCGTCACCTCCGGGAGAACCTCTCCCATAAACAGGCGGGCCATAATACTTAAATCAAAACCACCCGTATCAACTTCATAGGAAAAGCGCTCCTTTAAATCCCCCAGCTCCACGACCGTCAGTTCCCGACCAAACCCATCTGCCACGGACTTAAGCCGCTCTTTCGTCACTTGGGACAGGCTCATGGACAAAACATAGATGTGGATGTCACCCATGTCCCTGTTATGATCCAAAAGGGAATAAAGGGATACGGCCAGATGCCTGGCATAATTATCGTTGGAAGCGTATACAACGTTCATAGATTCCTCCAGTTTACGTACGTTTCAGGGCATGGAAAATCCAGCCCTGGTTCCGTAGTATTGTACTATATCTGCCATAAAAAGTAAACAGCTATGCCTGTATGCAGGATTAACCCAATTCCTTTTCTGCCCGGTTCATGGCTGATTCAATGACCTTGTCCATATCGTAGTATTTATATTCTCCTAACCGTCCGCCGAAAATCACATGATCTTCCGTTTCAGCCAAAGCAGCATATTTTAAGAATAATCCCTGATTTTTTTCATCGTTTACGGGGTAATAGGGCTCCATGCCCTCGGTCCAGTCTACTGAATATTCCCGGGTTATAACAGATTTAGGCTGAGTCCCGAATTCAAAATGCTTATGCTCAATGATCCTTGTATAAGGAGTTTCCCGGTCCGTGTAGTTAACGACTGCCACTCCCTGGTAGTTGTCCGTATCCACTACCTGGGTTTCAAACCGCAAGCTCCGGTATTCCAGCTTTCCAAACTGATATCCGTAATAAGCATCAATGGTTCCGGTATAAATCACCCGTTCTCCTAACCCATCATAATATTCCTTATTTTCCAGATAATCGACTCCCATTTCCACATCGCAGCCTTCAAACAGTTTTTCAATGATCACGTTATAACCGCCTATGGGAATTCCCTGGTATAAGTCATTGAAGTAGTTATTGTCATAGGTAAAGCGAACGGGAAGGCGTTTGATGATAAAGGAAGGAAGATCCTTACAGTCTCTGCCCCACTGTTTCTCCGTATAGCCTTTCACCAGCTTTTCATAAATATCCCTGCCCACAAGGCTGATCGCCTGCTCCTCTAAGTTCCGGGGTTCTCCGGTTACAGAAGCTTTCTGCTCTTCGATTTTTGCCTTTGCTTCCGCAGGGGTGGATATTCCCCACATCTTGCTGAAGGTGTTCATATTAAAGGGCATGTTGTACATTTCACCCTTAAAATTTGCTACCGGACTGTTGGTATAGCGGTTGAACTCTGCCAGCTCATTGACAAACTGCCATACCTTCTTGTTGCTGGTATGGAAAATATGGGCTCCGTAACGGTGTACGTGGATTCCTTCTGTTTCCTCGCAGTAAATGTTGCCGCCCATGTGGTCCCTCTTCTCTACCACAAGGCACTTTTTCCCTTTTTGCCTTGCCAAATATGCGAAAACACCGGAATAAAGGCCGCCGCCTATCAGTACATAATCATATTTTTTCATGGTTTCTTTCTCCTGTCTCGGTTATAAACTGTCTACATTATACTAAAACCATTTGGAAAAGTAAATGTGTGTGCTTATTTACTTCATGGGGATAAATATATAAGTGATTTATTTGCCAAATCTAACTTATTGGATGTAGAATACCAATATACTTGCTAAATATTAAGAGGAAAATGCTATAGGGGGATTGAGAAATGTTTAAAGTTGCAATTTGTGATGATGAATCGAATGAAGCTGCGGTAATTAAACAACATGTAGAAGAATTTATGAACAGCTATGGGATTCTTTATGACATCCAAATATTTCTTTCCGGAGAAGATCTGATAGCCTCCTCTGTAAGCTTTGATTTTGTCTTTCTTGATATTTCTATGGGAGGAATGAATGGGATTGAAGCAGGAATGAAACTATACCAAAGAAATAGAAAAGTCAGGATCATTTATATTACTGGATATTATGGATACTGCAGTGATGCAATTAATCGTGCACATGCGTTTGCGTATTTACCAAAACCTGTAGAAAAGCAACAATTAATAGATCATATCAGTGAACTGGTGCAGATCATAGGATTGGATCAAGGAAATGAAATCGAGATTGTATTGTCAAATGTAACGGAAATAAGCGAGAGCGGGGGAAATGTATACCCGGAAGAGACTGTAATAATTTTATATAAACTTAGAGAAATCCTCTTGGATTAATGTTAAATAAATATTAATCCAAGAGGATATTTTTTTCGCCAGAATAAGAAGAATTCATCAAAGGGCTCTTATAATAACATGGGGCCAGATTCTGGAGCAGCTGTGTATATTATTGGTCCCAATTACAACAACCACCTTAGCAAAAGTTTATGATTAGGTACATATATTTCCATAAAAAATATCATACTTTTTTTCTACGTTTATTAGCTATTTAAACTTGAAATATTCAAAGAATTGTGCTAATCTTAGGCATAAAGATAAGAAATAATACTAAAATTAAGTTATATGATTTTGAAGTAATAAGGATCATAAAATGTTATTATTAGGAGACATAAGTTGGGTACACTTTGTGCTTAGCTCCATTATGCTAAAGTCACCGGGAAAAGAAAATCCTTCTTTCAATATCCTGGTTTTTTGTGGGAACGTCCGGGCAAAATCGCCGGATGGAAAAGGGAATTTGGTGATGATACTAGTTTCCCCACTGGTATGATCAACAAATCCCCTCCCTTTGCTCTTTTCATCCTTAATAATACTTATGAGACCCTTTCCTTATGCCTTGTCAGCCTTTCCTTGATCTTCGGCCCTATAATCTGAACCATGATCACCAGTATCAGGATGATACCCTTGATTGCATCGTTGATGAGAGAATCCATCTTAAGTGCAACGATGATCTTGTCAATGATTGTATAAGACATGGCTCCAAATAAGATTCCCAGGCATTTGCCCTTTCCACCGGACATGCTGATGCCGCCTAATACAACTGCCGCAATGGCATACATTTCATAGCTGCTTCCGGTTGTGGCCGGGTCAGAAGAGGTGTTCATGGCCACCCATAAAAAGGAGGCAAGCCTGGACGCAGAACTGGTGATCAGGGAATCAACTGCAAAAATCTGATTTAAGTTTTCCGCCAAAACATAAAAATAAGGCCAGCCTTTTCTCAAAGGCTGGCCCTTTTATTTATGAATAGAATAACCGGTTGACTGCGCTGAAGATACCGCGGATAGACGCTCTTGTAATGTTGGAGCTGATGCCCACACCATAGGTGGCTTTTCCTGTCTTCACATCTAAGAGATGAATATAGGAGGCCGCCTGCGCTCCGGAACCGGAAGTAAGAGCATGCTCGTAGTAGTCAAGAACCCGGATCTCAATGCCAAGTTCTTTTTCAAGCCCCTTCTGTACCGCATCAATAGGTCCGTTACCAACACCCTCGAAGATTTTCTCTACGCCATGATCGGTATAGCGGACTTTAGCCGCTGTTGAAAACGGTGTATCATCTTCCGCTTCCGTAATCTGTGCTTTGCGGAAATGGATCGGTTCTTTCTTCTCCGTGTAATTGCTCTTAAACTCATCCATAATCTGCTCAGGTGCAACTTCACCCTGCTTTTCAGAAATCGCCTGGATCACATCTGCAAACTCCTTATGCATACCCTTTGGAAGCTTGAAGCCATAGAAGGTATCCATGACAAAGGCAACGCCGCCCTTGCCGGACTGGCTATTGATCCGAACGATAGGCTCATACTGCCTGCCGATATCTGATGGGTCAATGGGCAGGTAAGGAACCTCCCAGTAAGTATTCTTTCTATCCCGCATGGCCTGCATGCCTTTGTTGATGGCATCCTGGTGAGAGCCGGAAAAGGCGGTAAAGACAAGCTTTCCTGCATAGGGATGTCTTGGCTCCACTTCCATCTTGGTACATCGCTCATATATGTCAACGATCTCACGAATATTCTCAATGTGAAGCTCCGGATTGATCCCGTGAGAGAACATGTTGTATGCGACTGTTAAAATATCTACATTCCCGGTCCGTTCGCCGTTTCCTAAAAGCGTACCTTCCACACGGTCGGCTCCTGCAAGCAGAGCAAGCTCCGTGGCTGCAATCCCGGTTCCCCGGTCATTGTGGGGGTGAACGCTTAAAATAATGCTGTCACGGTCCTTGAAATGAGTATTCATCCATTCGATCTGATCCGCATAAACGTTAGGAGTATTCATCTCCACAGTCGAAGGAAGGTTGAAGATAATTTTCTTATCCGGTGATGCGCCCCAGGTTTCCTGGACAGCCGTACAAATATCCAAAGCAAAATCCAGCTCTGTTCCTGTAAAGCTCTCCGGAGAATATTCAAGAACCACTTCTCCATCAAAGTCCTGCATATACTGCTTCACCCATTCCGTACCCTTTACGGCGATCTCCCTGATTTCTTCCCGGCCCTTACCAAAAACTACATCCCGCTGAAGAGTTGAAGTGGAATTGTAGATATGCACAATAGCCTTCTTAACTCCCTGAAGGGCTTCAAAGGTCCTCTTAATCAAATGCTCCCTGCACTGAACCAGAACCTGAATGACCACATCATCAGGAATCAGCTTACGTTCCACAAGCTGCCTTAAGAAATCATATTCAATCTGGGAAGCTGCCGGAAAACCGACCTCAATCTCCTTAAAGCCCAACCGGATCAAGAGATCAAACATCTCGATCTTCTCTTCCACAACCATGGGCTCCGTAAGGGCCTGGTTACCATCCCTTAAATCAACGCTGCACCAGATCGGCGCTTTCTTAATCTCATTGCACGGCCATTGTCTTTCCGGATAGGTGACTACCGGTATCCTTTTATATCTTTGATAATTCAACATATTTTATCTCCTCCATAATCTAGTAATCGTCTGCTTTGTCCGGCGGATTGCCGAATCTGTCCTTGAAACAGAAAAAACTTATCACAGGCTTTGGAGTCGATAAATCACGCTGTATCTCTTGACAATGAACAACGTGGCTTTTACAGGTCTAACCCCATCTATCATCATTCCTTTGCATTAAAATCACATACCGTGCTCTGACAGTGTGTCACGGTAAAGTGTTATGTTATTATAGCACGACTAAAAAAGACTTACAACAGAAAAATTAATTTTCTATTGTAAGTCTTTTTGCCTCTGTTATTTGCTAAGCTGTAAAAGCTTGGACTTAAGCTCTCCTTCCATCCGGCTTAACTCCACTTCTGCTTCCCGGCGTTTTGTTCTGCCATCTGCCTGGATCCGGACCACTTCATCCAAAGTCGTTATCAGGGATTCATTGGTCTTCTTAAGTGTCTCCATGTCCACGATTCCCCGTTCTGATTCCTTTGCCGTCTGAATGGTTGCGGTTTTTAATACCTCTGCATTCTTCTTTAAAAGATCATTGGTCATATCCGTCACTTCCCGCTGGGCTTTAGCCGCCTGCTCGGAATGGCTGATTCCGATGGCAAGTACCATCTGGCTCTTCCAAAGAGGAATGGTATTCACCAGGGTAGATTGTATCTTTTCCGTCATTAAGGTGTCATTGTTCTGGACCAGACGGATCTGAGGCGCCATTTGAATGGATATCATACGGGTAAGCTCAAGGTCATGAAGCTTCTTCTCAAAACGGTTCAGCATGGAAGACAAGTCATTGGCTGCCTGGGCATCTTCCGGAAGTCCGCTTTTTGCCGCCCTCTCTAAAAGTGACGGCAGCTCCTCCTGCTGCACCCTGGCAAGCTTCCGCTTTCCGGCCATAATATACATGGTAAGTTCTTTAAAATACGTGGTATTTAAATCATACATTTTATCCAGAAGGGCAATGTCCTTTAACAGCTGGATCTGGTGGTTCTGAAGGACCTTGCAGATCTGGTTTATATTGGTTTCTGCCTTGGCATACTTTGCCTTGATGCCTTCCACCCGGTTTACGCTTTTTTTGAAAAAGCCGAAAAGGCCCTTTTCTTCTTCCTCCACCTCAATGCTCTTAAGCTCAACTACCACCTCTGACAGGATCTGACCCACTTCCCCCAGATCCTTGGACTTTACATTATCAAGAGCTGCTTCCGAAAAATCGGCAATCTTTTTCTGGGCTCCGGCTCCATACTGAAGAATCAGATTGGAATCCCTTAAATCGATCTTTTCTGCAAAGTCAGCCACTCTTCTTTCTTCTTCCGGCGTTAAGTCAGCTGCCGGCGCTTCCTCCACCACTTTAAGAACGCTTTCTGTCTGCACCAGCTGGGTCTCTTCCATTCCGCCGGCCCCAAGAGGTGACAGGGTCAGTTCCGGCGCTTCCTTTAACATCTCTTCAATATCCTTACTCATTCTTCATACCTCCTGTAAAATCACTTTCCGCCCAGCCATCCTTTTTTAACATCGTCTGGATCACCGATGCATCTGTAGAAACATCCAAGGCAGCATCCTGATAAAGATCATCAAGCAGCCGCTCAAAGGCCTGGTTTATCGTGTCAAGAGTTCTCTCTATCTCCGCCTTTGCTGATGAAATATTGGCCCCCTGGGTTCCCACGCTGTCAAAATCCCGGTACGCATTTACCAGTTTTACCGTTGTGGGAAGGTAATATTCCATAAAACGCTCCATCTCCCCGATCCGCCCGGGATGTTTGGAAACCGATTCAAATATCCTGCGGATCACATGTTCAAGGCTTGAAATCTTCTGGGAAATCACTTCCCCCGGTATGGCATCATTGGCCTCCCGCAATATCTTTAAATAGTTCTGGCCGTCGGCCATCATCTGTTTTATTTCCTCTGAAGGAGTCACTTCCTTTGCCTTATCTCTGGCTTCTTCCAGTTCCCTTTCCTTAAGGGCCTTCTGGCATTCCAGATACTGCCTGTAGGTGTTTTCGCTTAAGATCAGGCAGGTCTTTTGTTCATCCAGATATGCCTGCTTGAAAATTCCAAGCTTGATCATCTTTTGAACGTCCTTTAATACAAAATCACGGGATCTTCCAATGTTTCCTGCCAGTTCCTCTATGCTGCAGTACATCCGCTTACCTGACTGTTTCGCATAAATTCTGGCTCTCTTTAACCGGTCCCGGATGCCGATTCCCGCGCGAAGCATAAAACCGGATACGCCGCCTAACAGAAGTAAGATTAAGGTTGCACCTGCCACAGCCCAGATAACCGGCTTCACCACCAGAGCCACAATCCAGACAACTAAAAGAAGAATCAGGATTATACCAATTCCAATGCTCCCAAACACCGTATACAAAATACCTGATACACGGCCTGTCTGGTTTAACTGGGCCAGTTCCCCCTGTCCGTCACCGGTTCTTTTTAAAACATCCCGGCTGGTCTGAAACGCCCGGTATCCAGGTCCGTCTTCACGGCTCTCTCTTTGTACCGATGCTCCGCTCCACTCCGTCTTCTGGTATGTCTCTGTTTTCTCAGTTCTTTGGCTGCTAAAGCTTCCCGGCGGTATGTTCTTCCTAAACTCCGTCCCCTTAATCAGCTGGCTCCTGGCTTCCTCCAGTGCAGAATTAACCGTATCGGATATGGTTCTGTTCAGCTGGTTAAAATCCATGGAATCAATAGCATTCTGCACCGAATCCCTGATCTGGTCTCCTAAATTTGAAAATTCTCTATTATCCATATTCCCTGGTCTCCCAAAAACAATTTGTTGCATCAGACCTAATCATATCATGAATTGTCCTGATTTACAATTACGCATACCTGCAAAAAAATAGAAAGCTTCCAAAACCGGAAGCTACTCCGGACTTTGGATCACTTTCTATTCTTTTAACAAGCTTCTAGGAAATCAGATGGCCCTTTTCTTTCATTACTTCTATGACCTGATCCACATATTTCTCACAGGTACCCAGATCAGCGGCCTCAACCATGACCCGTACCACAGGCTCTGTGCCGGATTGGCGAAGAAGGATCCTTCCACTGTTTCCAAGGCTTTCCGCAACCTTTTCCACTTCAGCCTTAACCGCCTCATCATCCTGGGCCGCCGTCTTATCGTGGACACGGACATTTTTAAGTACCTGGGGATAGATCTCAAGCTCGGAAACCAGTTTCCCAAGGCTCTCCTTCTTTTCCAGAATGACTTCCATCACCTTTAAGGAAGTTAAGATACCATCTCCTGTGGTAGCATGCTTACTGAAAATTATATGGCCGGACTGCTCCCCGCCCAGACAATTTCCGTTTGCCGACATATTTTCATATACATACTTATCGCCTACCGCCGTTTTCTCAAACTCAATGCCTTCCCGCTCAAAGGCCTTGTATAGACCGAAGTTTGACATGATGGTGGTCACCACCTTGTTATTCTTAAGGGTTCCCTGTTCCTTCATATACTTGCCGCAAATGTACAGAATGGCATCTCCATCCACCACTTCACCGTTCTCATCCACAGCTATACACCGGTCCGCATCCCCGTCATAGGCAAAGCCCACATCGGCTCCCACTTCTTTGACAAATTTCATAAGCTGCCCGATGTGAGTGGAACCGCAACCTGTATTGATGTTTAAGCCGTTGGGTTCATTGCTGATCACATGGGTTTCAGCTCCCAAGGCATCAAAAACATTTTTGGCAATGGCAGAAGCGCTGCCGTTTGCACAGTCCAGGGCCACCTTTTTATTCTTAAAGGATCTGGTAGCTGTGGAAATCAAATAACCGATATAACGGTTTCTTCCTGCGGCAAAGTCTACGGTACGGCCGATTTTATCGCGTTTTGCCATAGGCAGTTCGACCGTCTCTCCATCCAGATACTTTTCAATTTCCAGGGTCACGCTCTCTTCCAGCTTCTCACCCTTTTCGTTAATTACTTTTATTCCGTTATCATAATAGGGATTATGGCTGGCGGAAATCATGATTCCGCAGGAAAAACCTTCGGTGCGCACAACATAAGATACGCTTGGAGTTGTGGTAACATGAAGCAGGTATGCATCGGCTCCGGATGCGGTAAGGCCCGCCACCAGAGAGTATTCAAACATGTAGCTGCTGCGTCTTGTATCTTTTCCTATGACAATCCTGCATACTTCATCCGGATTCTTCTGTCCATAGTACCAGCCTAAGAAACGGCCCACCTTATAGGCATCCTCCACTGTAAGCGTTACATTGGCTTCCCCGCGGAAGCCATCTGTTCCAAAATATTTTCCCATATAATAATATCTTCCTTTCATCAGTCTGCAGATCATACAGAACAGTATGTATGCTTATAACCCTCTAATCTTCGCCCTTAGGTACCTCACAGGCGTATAGAATGGTTCTTGCATCGTTAAACTCATAGCTGCAGGTTACAAAAGACCAAAGCTGTCTCACCGGTTCTTCCGGCTTCTGAAGAAACAGGCCGTCCTTTGTCATCTCCTCCACATATGCCTGAAAGCTTTCGTCTGTTTCAAACACGGTCTTCCTGCGGATGGGGGAGGCATCCGTATAAAGTGCGGTGATGGGCCTCAAATGGTATTCCCTCTCCGGCGTATAAATATAAATATCCTGATGTTCCTTAAAAAAAGCCTCATCCTTGTACTTTATGATATCCTTAAACATCGATCCGTTCTTCATGTGATGCCCATATATTATGTTATGCCGGCCGGAAAAGTCAGGTTCGCTTTCATAATCAAGGTAAATGGCTCCGGCTACACTCTTCTTGCCCTCAAAATCCGTATCCAGATAAGTTTCATTGTTATCCGTCTGCACAATGGGGTAGTCGACAACTGTGCCTTCAATCCTGATCCAGCCCACGATATCCGGGTTGATTTCACTCAGTTTCTCAAAATCAATGGGGGAAACATAGGCAGCGCTTGTTTCTGCTTCCGGGATACTGGCCTTAGTTTCCCCGGCCGTAGTCTCCCTTGCAAGTTCCGCAAGGCTTTCATACTGCTGTTCGGCATGATCTCTTGTTTTAAAATCAGAATAGAGCTTTCCTACACCCACAGCCAGAAAAATTACGGCTATGATAAGAACTCCAAAGGCCAATTTTTTACTTCTCATGCTCATTCCTGCTTTCTAAAATGATTTTTTTCCTCCCTAAGTATACCGTATTTTAACAAAAATCACAATCTTTTATAAGCAATGCTAGACTTTTCCACTTTTTTTCTATATACTAAAAAAAGAAAATGTTAATATGGAGACATTATATGAAAAACCAAGAATCTATCGTTCATGTAAATATGCTGGGAGGATTCTCCATATCCATGGGGGACAGGACGATCGTAGACCAGAATAATCAAGCAAAAAAACCCTGGAGCCTTTTAGAATATCTTATTACGTTTCGAGGTCGGGATATTCCGGTAGAAGAACTTATTGATCTGTTTTGGAAAGATGAAGCCAGCAATAACCCGGCAGGAGCATTAAAGACCTTAATGTTCCGTGTACGCAAACTTTTAGAGCCTCTGGGATATCCCACACAGGAGCTGGTTTTCCAGAACCGTAAAGCCTACGGCTGGACGAAAGACCTTATAACGGTCTGCGATACCGATCAGTTTGAGGACTTGTGCGCCCAATTAGAGGCCCACGGCCTTTCCGAGGATGACCGTTTAGCCCTTTGCCTGGAGGCCTTTGCCCTGTACAAGGGAAACTTTCTTCCAAAATCAGAATGGGAATCCTGGGTGGTACCGATCCACACTTATTATCACACCCTTTATCAAAAACTGATTCAAAAAACTTTATTCCTTCTGGAGAAAAGAAAGGATTATCCCACCATCATCGATGTATGCCAACAGGCCATTGCCATCGATTCCTATAGCGAAGAAGCTCATTATTACCTGGTCTATGCATTGTACCAAAGCGGAAACCAGCTAATGGCTATGGAACATTACCATCATGTGACTGACATGTTCTATAATGAATTTGCCATCACTCCGTCCATTCGATTTAAGGACCTATACAAGCTTATCAGTGATAAGAAACATGGTATTACCATGGATCTTAGCACCATACAGGAGATTCTTTCAGAGGGCGGCACGAACAGCGGGGCCTTTAGTTGTGAACCCTCTGTGTTCCGGGACATCTATCAGCTGGAAACAAGGGCGATACAGCGAACCGGTGACTCCATCTTCTTATGTCTTCTGACCATCAGCAATCTAAAGGGAGAGCTTTTAAAACCTGCGGTACAGACAAGGGCAATGGATGAGCTTGGAGATTCTATCCGCAAATCCCTGCGCAGAGGAGATATCTTTTGCCGCTACAGCGTAAGCCAATACCTATTGCTTCTGCCCACGGCAACCTATGAAAACGGCGAGCTGGTGTTAAAGCGCATTATTCAGAACTTCAAAAAAGAATATTCAAGAAAAGATCTTTCCATTACTTATTCATTGCAGAGTATCATTCCAAACTAAGCCTTATAGCTAAGGATACATACAGGAAGCTGCTGCTCACAGGAGGAACCGGATGTTAACAAATGACTTTATTACATTCACATTGGAAAAGAAAAAAAGCATCGCACTGATTGCTCATGACAACGAAAAGCACGCACTGATCGAATGGTGTAAGGAGCATAAATCGGCTCTGGAAAAACATACTCTCTGCGGCACCGGAACAACGGCACGGATGATCACGGATCAGACAGGGCTTCCCGTAAAGGGCTATAACAGCGGCCCCTTAGGTGGTGACCAGCAGATCGGCGCAAAGATTGTGGAAGGAAGAATCGACATGGTTATCTTCTTTTCCGACCCTCTCACCGCACAGCCTCACGACCCGGATGTGAAAGCACTTTTACGTATTGCCCAGGTTTACGACATTCCCATTGCCAACACCAGAGCAACCGCAGATTTCATCATCACCTCGCCGCTCATGGAAGAGACCTACGAGCATCAGGTCATTAACTTTCACAAAAACATTGCGGACCGAGCAAAAACCCTTTAAGGGTCCTGACATAAGGATCAACAGAAGGCAGAGCTTTTTAAAATTAAGCCCTGCCTTTTTTCTGTATCTGTCCATATTCTATTCAAAAACTCTTTCACACAATTTTATATATTCCTGGTAAGCAGGAAACTCTTCAAGATCTGTAAGGCGTTTTGCGACCCCTTTGTAATACCAGGCGTGTTCTGACTTGTTTTTTTCGTTAAAGCGCTGCCAAAGATCATCTCCCACTAAAAAATAGTCTCTTGCAGTTGTTCTTAAATTGCTCAGCTTGTCCGCCAAAACAAGGATCTTGCTTTCCCTGGAAGCCTTTTCTAAATGATCAAGTGTCGCGCATTTGCGTTCCTTCCAGCACTTCGTTTTGTCTTCTGTTTCTTCCATAACCAGTTCAGCCACCCGAAGTCCGAACTTTTCCTTAAGCTCTTCCTCCGTAACACCCGTATCCTCCACCACATCATGTAAAAGTGCGGCGCAGATCAGCTCTTCATCCGTTACCATCAGCGCAACGATAACTGCCGTCTCTAAGGGATGGACGATGTAGGGAATCTTCGTCCCTTTCCGAAAGGTCCCCTCGTGGGACTTGGTTGCAAATGCAACAGCCTTCTCGACCATACTGAGTCTCCTTTTGATCTTTCTTAGGCATAAAACCTCCTTACTATATTAACACAAATAATTCCGATTTAACAGATCATAATTTATTACCCTTCATAAATTAATGGTTTTTCGCCTAAAATTTTCAACCGACATAGCGCACCATGGCTGTGCCTGGAGGCTGTAGCCGGTATGTATTTTGTAATCTCTGGCAAAGCAAGTATAATTGTTGCCGCCAGCATCGGCCGTGAAATCGCCAAGGTTTAAATTACTTTTCTTTTCAAGATACCCGGTCCGGCTTATGCCTTTATCTATCAAGTCTTTTATTACGTTCATATTCCCTCCGATCCATAAGAAAAGGCCCAGGATAGTCCAGGGCCTGAAAGTTGTGATATTACAACCTATGCGAGTATTCCCGTTGCGGATTATTCAGATTTATTTAACTGCTTAATAATCTGATCCACATAGGTGCTCAACCCGGCAACCAATATCCCTTGTGTAATAGCTGTAAATACCGCCGCTGCAATCTCTTGCCTTGTCTGCCATACACATACAGATAAGACCCATATACCGCATAGAATAATTCCTGCGGCCCCATTTATGAGCGGAATGTATTTACCCTTGATTGACTGGCTCTGCTTGATTGCAACACCTAAAAAATATAGCACCACTGATACAATAATAAGTTCCGGTTTAACATAATTCATAATCTGTTCCATGATACAATCCTCTCTTTCCTATCTGATATTTTGTACGCTGTTCTTCCATCATGTTCCCCATGTTCAGAGTGAGTTGGAGTATGCCATTTCCTTTAGATCATGATTTCTTCACTGACCTTGTTAAAAAAGTCCAATTCTTGAAAAACACCCATCAGTGAATCTGACAGGCGTTTTCCAAATGGAGGGAGTATAATGAAACTGTAGTTTTTATACAAAGTATTTTTACCTTGTATATATTAAAATACAAAATTTCCACATGTCCTGTGATTATCTCATTAAAATTTGGGTTATCTAATTCTGGATACTATAATTAGATAAAAACACCCATCGAGTTGCACAAGACAGGCGCCCAGATAAAAAAGAGACGGGGTGACCGCCTCTTTTTAATCGCGCTTATTTTTTAATATTATTATAGTTAGCGACACCATGGCTATTGCAACAATCAACAAATTGGTAATTGCTATCCCATACATTATCCTCCCCCTTTAACGCTTTCTTTCATCATACACCAAAATCAAAATTTTCGCTTGTCACATAACTATCTCATTATTTTCTTAACAGCATTTTTATATTATTCAACTGCCAAGCTGTTACACCTGGCAGCCTTAGGGGGATTTCATAATGTTCTGGCATAACTAAATCATAGTATCCGTGTCGCATTCAGTAGAATTTTCAAAATTATTGACATTTATTAGCAAGGTTTTCAGTCATAGTTTTCCAGACTAATTTCAGGATAATCAGTTAAAATACGAATGTAAAAGGCTGCCACCTTTTACAATTTAAGTCTAATCGCCCTAGAGCGTAATGGTATGGCGTACCTTCTCCCCACACATTAGGGCATATATAGGCGGTTAAAACACCAAGTACATAAAGGAGGGAAAACAGATACTATGGGATATACATTCAAAAAAGGATTAATTCAAAAATACTCATTTCTCACTATTTCGGAAGAATATGAAAATAGTAAACTTTTATTGGTTACGGCCATAGGAATTATTCAAGGCACTCTTGTTCTTTTCCACAATGACTCCGAATCAAGTGCTGGCACATGTGATATTTCCACGATATCCAAAATCACTGAAAGCTTTGTCAAGGTATATCGTGCTGATAATCACATTGACAACAATGAGCTCCTTCCAGGCAATGACGGCGGCATCGGATTAAAGGATGTGATCATTAATTCAGCTGATGCTGTATTTAATTTCCCATTCCTTTTCATCTTTTATGATCAGATTATTGCCGCTACAATTGGAAACTTTTAAAAAGATTTGAACTGATTATCAATGTACAATCTTTCTCATATAATCTTCACAGTTTCATCAAACTTTTGACACAACTTCTCAGTATCTTAATAACTGCAAATAGGCCATTTTCCTTTTTACAACGCTACTTCATACTCAGCCGGCTAGATCGGGAGGTCCTGCCGGCTCTCCATTTTCAAGGAAAATAATCTGGAACAAATATCAAATGTATATATTAATCATTTTGCTTAATAAAACTATATTTTTTTATGAACTTAACCAATATATTTTATTCTAATAAAATGATACAATATTTACAGCTCTTTTTTTGATGAGTGCCACTTTCCCTCAATTTGTGGCACTTTTTTTCTCTGGTGGTACAATGGAATTCCGTTGGGATAAAATTCTGAAAAAACTACAGAAGGCATCTGACACGCCCCTTGCAGACGACATTACTATGCACATGTTCCGACATACTTTTGCCAGTGACTTATACAAATCAGGAATAGACATTAAACAGGCCCTATACCTCTTAGGTCATGATGATATTAAAACCACTCTTGATACCTATACCCCTTTCGGTTACGCGGATGTTCAGGTGGAAAAACTCGTGGATTACTACAATGCTTCAAAGGATAAAGTCGTGGCCCTCAAACACGCATAAACACGGCATTCTATCATAATAAATTAAATAGTTCCGATTTATCAGAGCATATTTCACTAGGCTGCCCTTTTCCCAGATCTGAATATTCATCATCAGCCTCAGGGCTAAAATCACTAAGAATCGGCTTTGGAATATAATAGACTATAAAGATATAGATAAATTCTTTAAAATGTAAGATTAGGATAAGGAGGATTATTTATGAATGCCAATGAATATAGTGATGGATTTAATGATAGAGTAACATGTTGTGATTGTGATCAAAAATGCAGCGAACGAAAATGCGTTTGTAAATCTGAGAGAATCCAAAGAGCTTTAAAACCTAATAGAACATCCTTAAGATGCGGTACATCAACAGGAACTGTAACAATTCCTGTCGATACCCCTGCCGGGGTTACATTTACATTAGCTACTGTAAATGTGGATACAAAATGCATGAACCACCCATGTATTCAATTAGAATTTGCATGTAACATCATTGCTACCGCTGCAACTTTAGTTCTTAACTTCCAGATTTTCAAACAATGCGGCAATCAAATGCCACCTATTCCAGTAGGAACAATTTGGACATTTTCACCCCCTGTTGAATTTACTGAAGGTGGTGGCTTTACTAATACCTTCTCATTCTCTGTATGTGATTGTGATACAACCTGTGATGAATGCTGTAACTATCGTGTAGTAGTTACTCCAGTTGGCGCGGCTACAATAGGTATAACCACTATTAATAATTCATCTCTTGCTGCTGTCATTGTTAATCGTGCATGTAAATAATAAGAAAATTCCCATTAATAAATAATAAAAATGGCGAGTGAATCCGTACTATTTGGATACTCGCCTTTTACTTATGACCCATCTGGTTTATGCGCCAGATCACCTTCTACTGCCTCACTTTCCAAACTGTGTATAACCCAAAGCTTCAGCATGTAATAATTTGCAGTTTAGTGTCGTATTTTCAGACATTAACACTCAATCCACAATTGTTTCCACATTATTGTGGATAAGTGTCGTTTTGCCAGATATTGCAAATCTCTTTATTACTTATTACAACTCAAGAAATATTGAATCATAGGCCCTACTTTTTCTTTATTCACGATTACGAAGAAATTACTCAACATATTCTCAAATTCCTGAGATGGCATATCAAATTGATCTGTTCTGCCTAAGTAATCCTCTATCATCATTGTTATTTAAAATCAGGACTTCCCAGGTCCGGAACATCAAGAACAAACTTCCCATAAGGCTTTAAGATACGATGGGCTTCCATAATAGCTTTTTCAATAAAGTCTTTTTTAAAATATTCGAGGGAACCAATACATGATCCAATGTCAAAAAAGTTTGTATCATATGGCGTTTCATGCATACTGCCGCAATATAATGAACCGATAGTCAAATGATGCTTTTCAACAAAACCGTTTAGTAACTGAATGGTTTTGCTGCTTATATCAACCCCATAATATGTGGATTGCCAATTATCATAACCGCGAAATATTAAGTTTAGGCAGCACCCAAGATCAATAAAATTCATATCTATAGCTGGGGATAAATAATCTATAATTTCTTGCCGGCCACTATCAGAAAGCATTCCATCCATCTGCATTTTTTGAAATAAAAGATAATTGGGATCACTTTTAATGTATTCTGGAAGTTCTTTGTACAAGTCAATGCCTCTTCGCCCTAAATCAATAGCTTTGTCATAAGACTCTGCGACTAGCTCCAACTGATTTCTCACAAGATTAAGCCTCCCCTTCTATAAAATCCACATTTCTCCATTTGGCATTTCACTTAAGTTACCTTTTTCTATCGATAGAACTTCTCCTGATTTACTGACTTTCACTATATTGTCATAATATTTATAGTCTGATGTTACATTGTCATTTTCATCAATGCCTTCTTCTTCCCATCGATTAAAATAAAAGACATCCCCATCTCTAATTATAAAGCTATCCCTGGCTTCCATTTTTATTGTTAATTTTTCTGGATAATACACGATACACTCATGATCAACACTAATAAGCATCAATGGGTATTTAGCAAGTCTAACATTATATAAATTCAGATCTTTCATATCAAAATGAGCAATTTCTGTTAAAACATTCTTATCCGGTTTATATTTGATTATATAAACCTGTTCTATGTTAAAATCCGCCCTTATGAAATAGATAATACCTTCAATAAAAATAATATGCTCATAATAAATTCCATATTCTAATTCATATGGAGTGTAGCTATTGCCATCAGGATAAGAAAAAAAGGTAAGTTCATTTCCTTTTATCGGCTCGTTCATTTCCTTTAATTCTTTTATTTCATATAGGCTGATATAATTATCAAAAGAATACAGCCATCGATCAGTACCTATCAAATCTGAATATCCATTATTATATTTCTTTTCCATAGCTTTGAATTTCATAAAATCCCCCCTGCATACTAATCCCTAAGCCTTAATTGCCTTTATTTCCTTAATTCTACCATGAGCTAATTGCATCATCAATATAAATCCGCAGTCATGCCTGTACGGTTTCCTGGTCCGTATGAATAATGTAAGGCAGATCCAGGTAAATCAGTATATTCTTTTTTCTGAAATTCCTGTTTTTTAATAGCAGTGATATTTATGTCACATATATTAGTATAGAATATATTAAAGGTGACTAAGTGCATGTCTAATTCAGAAAACTCAAATCGTGATGCTGCAAATACGCCAACTTTCCCCTATGACTATGGACCAAACTCTTTAGTTATAGATCTTAATAAGGCAGCACAGCAAAACGACAACTTCCGTTCGACTTTATGGACGGCAACCTATTTACAGGTCACTCTCATGAGCATTCCTGTCCATGGGAGCATTGGTATGGAAGTCCACACTGATCACGACCAGATTTTACGAATAGAAGATGGTTTAGGCTTAGTTCAGCTAGGGGAAACTAAACTCTCAATGTACGGACAGTATCTCGCATTTTCTAATTATGTTGTATTAGTACCTGCCGGTATATGGCATAACATCATTAATATCGGCAATGTCCCACTTAAAATATCATCGTTCTATGCTCCTCCTAATTATGCATGGAACACGATACAGAGGACAAGAGTTTCTGAACCCACCTCAAAGAACAACTCTTAAACAATTTTTACAAACAGCCGGCAGGATTTCCCCGATCTTGCCGGCTCTGCTTCAATATAAACCAGCCACCGGTATCGGACAGGCAGAGGAGCAGATAGTGGCCTTCCGGCATGTATGAACACCCTCGCAGTCCTTACACAATCATCGCAATCCAAAGGGTATAAGCAGGGCTTGTGTCAAAAATATTTATATCGAATATTATTATATTGTAAGTAAATATAAAAGGGGGCGCAATATTATTATGAAGTCACAGGAATTGGCATTAGAAGAATTGAAAGAAGAAGTATTAGAAGCTATAGAAGGAAAATCAGATGATGAAAAAATTGAATTACTCAGAAATAAATTTAAAATTGATTGGGACATCCCCAGATGTTGTGATCATAGACCATGTAAAATGTGGTATGCTCAGGTTTTCACTTATTGCAGCACATGCGAGTTAGAAAAAGAACTGAATTTTTTCTTGTTCTTAATCAACCTTTTTGGACACATTTTTGGTTTTTGTTTTAACCAGGAAAGTACAGTTTTCTTAGGCTGTACATGCCCTTGTGGTAACAAACAAATAATTCTTTATTATACAATTGTATTTAAGGATTAAATTCTTACCTTCTATTGATGGTGTTTGAGGTTTCCCCGGTTGACTTTCCGGGGAAATACCGCTCCGGTCTTTCATGCGCTTCCTGAAATAATCCTCAACCTTAGCATTTCTTAGCATTCTACTGCTATTTGCAGCTGCCGTTTCATCTTTCTTAACCTTGGGATACGCCACCTTATAAGCCCTGGTGGCATTAAGATCAATCAGATACTCACCTGCAAATACTTTCTGTTTGGCTGATAACGCCATCAGTCTCACCTCACCTTCCAATCTGGCTGTTTTTTACATTAAAAAGAGACGGGGTTGGCCGTCTCTCAATCGCGTTTGTTTATGAATATCATTACAGTTAACGACACTACGGCTATTATGACAATCAACAAATTGATAATTGCTATGCTATGCATTATATCTCCTCCTGTATTTTTTCTATATCAAACCATGATTTATCAAAAGAAAACACCCATCAGCAAATCCGACAGGCGCTTTCCAAATGGAGGGAGCATAACGAAAAAGAGAATTTTATACAAAGCTTAGCAATAACGAAGCATATCTTTCCATGACTCGTCCCCTTGATAGAAACTATGCGGTTGTGTTCATGGATGCCATTCACTATTATGTAAGGCAGGATAAAGCAATTGTCAAAAAGCAGTCTATATTGCTATCGGAATTCGCTTAAACGGCTCAAAGGAAGTTCTGGGTATGTGGGTCGGAGGAAATGAAAGTGCAAAATACTGGCTTGGAGTTCTGACAGAAATTAAAAACCGAGGAGTAGAAGATATCCTGATTGTTTCTGCAGATGGCCTTACCGGATTTGGTGATGCCATTCATGCAGTATATCCACAAACAGAAATTTAAAGGTGTATTATCCATCAAATTCGCTATTCCACTAAATTCATATCGTATAAAGACATCAAACCCTTTATGGCAGACTTAAAAGAAGTATATCAAGCATCAACAGAGGAAATCGCACTTCAGAAATTAGACAGTTTAGAAGAAAAGTGGGAAGGAAAACCATGGAACTGGGGTTTCTTGACAGTCTGATGCCAAGTAAATTTACTTGGCATTCTTTTTTATAAATGGTATAGCTAAATCTTCGTTTATTCTACTGGCAGCAGGCCACAACGGTTCTACTGCCTCTCATCACTAAACATTATGACACTTATCATTCTTTCGTCTTCACTTTATAAAATTGATACTTCTCTTTTGATTCTAAGGTTCTTTTTCTAAGACTTTGATTTTTTATAAAAAATTAATATAATAACGATTAGGCTATTTATCCATAGCAGTTCCATATTTTTCAGGGAAGCTTCAGATGTTTTTTAGTCTGAGGCTTTTCTATTCTCTATAACGGTCCTGTTGCCTTTTTCTCGTCTTCCCTTTCGCAATAACTCTGTGAGTTTCATACATGCCCCATACTCTGATTTTCGTAACCTCTGACTAAATCTACTCTTTCCTTTTCACTTCTTACTATCTGCGGTATTTTTATCTTTGCTATCTGTTCTTCTTTTCATCAACTTTTCAGCTGTTCATCAAGTTCCCATCACATTTCCCTGGTACATTAATAACTGTAATAGGCCGTTAGTCTTTTACAAAACTGCTTCATACTCAGCCGGCAGGACCTCCCGATCTTGCCGGTTCTCAATTTTCATCAGGCAAATAATCTGGAAAATTATCAAGTGTATGTATTAATCATTTTACTTATTGATTATTTTTACCAAATTAAGCCAGTAAACTTTACTTTACATTTTGAAAATTTCAACATATGTATAGCTCTTTTTTTGTGAGTGTCACTTTTCCCCGATTGTTGTGGCACTCTCTTTTTAATTTAATTATAAAAATCCACACATAGGAGACATAAGAATCAAGGATTTAAAGCAGAGCCGCATCGAAGCGTTTCGGGCCTCCATGCTAAAATATGGTAAGTTGGCACAGTATAACTATTGCCTATCTCGGATTGAGGCGATTATCCGATATGCTGTCCAGAAAGACATTACAGCAAAGGATATTACTCTCGGAAAAGGTTCCTATTCCAGCCTTTCTGCTGGAGGTTCTTTCAAAATATGTCAAGGGTAGGATAGGTATTATTTTCACCTCCCGAAACGGAGGATACATCTTTGATGGAACAATGAACTTTCGGTGGAAAAAAGTCTAAAAAAGCTCCAAGCAGTATCAGATACCCCAATTGCAGATGATATTACTTTGCATATGTTCCGACATACTTACGCCAGTGACTTATACAAATCAGGGATAGATATTAAACAGGCTCAGTACCACTTAGGTCATGATGACGTAAAAACCACCCTTGATACCTATACACATTTCGGCTACACGGATGTGCAGGTAGATAAGCTTGAGGATTACTGCAATGCAGTCAAAATGCAGTCAAATGGTAAAGTGATACCGCTGAAACACGCATAAACACAGCATTCTGTAAGAATAAATTAAATTATTACGATTTGATAGATAATCTTGTAAGATCCATCATTTTCTGATATGCTTATAGGCGTAAAAACCATCAGGAGGAAAAGGAATCAGTATGAACCAATATAACAATCAAATCAGACCAAACCGCAGAAAAACGCGCTCCGGCAATAGAAATGATACGGGGAAAAACGGTTTTCTATCGGTCCTTCTGTTTTATGTGCTTCCTTTCATCGTTATTAATGGCCTGATCTTTTTTCTGGTAACTTCCAGACCAAAGGGCGAGATTACAATCGGTGAAAGCAGCGATTATATATCCACAACCATGGAACTTAAGATCAAATCCCTGCTTCCCGTGAATAGCATGGAGGTGTCTTTAAACGGTTCACCCGTTGAGATAACGAAAACAGGCCTTAAGACCTATTCTGCAGTCCTTAAAAGCAACGGAACGCTTACAGTAAAGCTTACATGCTTTAACAAAATGAAGACCGTTATAGATGAACAGGTGGATGTTTTAGATGACACACCTCCAGTCATTAAGGATAAGTCAGTTGAAAACGGAATTCTTTCCTTCCGTTTGGAAGACAGCCAGTCCGGCGTGGATTATTCCTCCATTTTCGCCTGTGATGAGGACAACCAGGATATTGCTCCCATGTCCATAGACCGGAGTACAGGCCGTGTAACCTTTGAGCTTATAAAGGACAATTTAAACATCACAGCCAAAGACAATATCGGCAATGAGCTTCATGTAACCATTACCCCCCAGGGCGAAAGCATTGAAGAAGAGGAAGCACCAGACGGACAGGCTGAGGATCAGACAGAACCTTAAGCTATTCCGTATGATAAGTAAATAGGAAGAAAATAAATAAAGTGCGGTTCCTTATGTGGAACTGCACTTTATTCGTATCATTATTGGATTGTTTCCTTAATTAAATCCTGGTACCAATAAAAACTGTCCTTGGGAATCCTGGTCTGGCTTTCATAATCTACAAAAACAATTCCGAATCTGTCGTCATACCCCTTCTCCCATTCAAAGTTATCTAAAAAACTCCAAAGGAAATACCCGGTGACATCCGCACCATCAGCAATTGCCCGCTCCAGCTCTGTCAGATAACGCTTAAGGTAATCAATCCGGCCAGGGTCATGAACGCCCCCATCCAGGGAAACCACATCAAGAGCAGACATACCATTTTCCGTAATAATCACTGGAAGCCGATAGGTCTCATAAAAATTGCGGACCGCCCAGTACATGGCCTTTGGCGTAATCGGCCACCCCATTCCGGTCTTTCCATGTCCGACCGGAAGCTTTCCAAGCAAAAGCTTTCCCTGATTATCATGGCTGACTGAGGTTCCCTGATACAGGTTCATCCCGCAAAAATCCAGAGGCTGGCTAATGAGTTTTTGTTCTTCTTCCGTTATAACCGGAAGCAGAGGCCCAAACAACTCTTTGCATTTGTCATGAAATGTTCCTTTTAAAAACAGTTCATTCCAGAATGCGGAGGAGTAAATCCAATCTTCTTTCCCTAAGGAATTCTGAAGCCTTCTGGCGGCATCGATCAGTTCATCCGTTTCATCGACAGGCCAATAGGCATTACCGCAGGTAGGCGCATAACCAACCCTGCTGTCCGGTACCCATTTCCTTATCTCCTGTACCGCCCTTCCATGAGCCAGAGCAATATGACGGCACATGATAAGCATTCTTTCCACCGGGTATTTGATCCCGGGAGCATGAATGCATTTATCATATCCGAGCCAGGTAAATATCTGCGGTTCATTGAACGTAAAGAAATGCTTTACACGGTCTCCCAACGCTTTTGCCACGGCTTCCGTATAAGAGGCAAACCATTCCTGACTATCCGGATTCAGCCATCCGCCCTGCAGCTCCAGTTCATTGGGATAATCCCAGTGATACAGGGTTACATAAGGAGTGATTCCGTATTTCAGCAATTCATCCACTAAATCGGAATAAAACTTTAATCCTTTTTCATTTAACAACCCACAGCCCTTTGGAAAAATCCTGGGCCAGGAAATAGAGAACCTGTACGCTTTTACTCCTAATTCTCCAAGCAGAGCTACATCCTCTTTCATGCGGTGGTAATGATCACATGCCAATTCTCCAGTATGTCCTTCAAAGATCCTTCCCTCCTCCCGGGCAAATACATCCCAGATGGACTTACCTTTGCCATCTTCCTGTGCGCCTCCCTCGATCTGGTACGAGGAAGTCGCAGTCCCCCATATAAAGTCTTTTTTGAAATTCATCTCTTTATCCTTTCACACTGCCGGCAGTCACACCGCCGATAATAAATTTAGATAAGCATAAATAAATAATCGCTACCGGTACAATTGCTATGGTAATCAGCATATAAACCTGCCCCATATCAAACTTTAAGAAATCAGCGCTCCGAAGCTGTGCAATCAGAATCGGCAATGTCTTTTTGGCATTGGATTTCAGCACCAAAGAGGGTACAAAGTAATTATTCCAGGAAGCCACGAATGCAAAAATCCCCTGTACCGCAAGTGCCGGCTTAACAATAGGAATTACAATCGTATTAAAGGTGTAGAATTCATGAGATCCATCGATTCTTGCCGATTCAATGATTTCAAGGGGAAGATTGCTCTCAAAATAAGAAACCATGAAATAAAACACCACCGGAGCAGCCATGGAAGGAAGGATAAGGGGGACAAAACTGTCCATAAGCCCCATTTTGCTGATCAGCCTTAAAAAACCAAGGGTGGTTACCTGATTGGGAATCATCATAATCAAAACAATAAACAGATAAGCCACATTTCGCAGCCGGAATTCATAAGCATGAATGGCATAAGCAGTCAGAGCTGAAACATATACTGCAAGCGCCGCAGAGCCTCCGGCTATCAGAAGACTGTTGACGATCCCGTATACGACCGGAAGATTCTTATTATGAAGTACGTTATACAAATTGGAACCAAAGGACTTACCCGGAATAAAGGAAAATCCCTTTGAAATCTCTGGATGAGACCTGGTTGCATTTATGATCAGGCAATAAAAAAAGAAGAGGCATAAAAACGCCAAAAGTGACAAAAATACATACGCAATAGCCTTCTTTATATTCATCGACTTGCCCATTACTTTCCTCCTCTCTTTTTCCCTGCGCCGGTCAGTACAAAGAATACCATCAGACTGAGTGCCGCCGTAATGACAAAGAGTATTACCGATAAGGCACCTGCCATGCCATAATTCTTACTGTAGAGATGGTTATTCAAAAACATAATCAGTGTAGTACTGGTTCTGTCCGGACTCCCCTTTGCATTTGTCAGTACCTGAGGCACATCAAACATCTGCAGACCTCCGATCAGGGAAGTGATCAGGACATAAATAAAAATAGGCTTAATGGTGGGCATGGTTATCTTTGTGAATATCTGCAGAGATTTTGCTCCGTCAATGGAAGCCGCTTCAAATAAAGATGCATCCACACCAAGAATCGCAGCCATTAAAAGAATCGTTGTGTTTCCAAACCACATCATAAAGTTCATAAGCCCGATCAGACCCCTGGTTCCCCAAACGGTTGCCAGAAAGCGGAAAGGGCTGTTTAAAATCCCCAGGTTTATAAGCAGGTTATTCATAGGGCCGTCATCAGAGAACAGAGCAAAAAACAGCATGGCAAAAGAAGCCGCCATTATGACATTCGGCATATAGATAATGGTCTTAAAGAAAGTGCTTCCTTTTAACCTTAGCTTAAAATCCGAAAACCAGACTGCCAAAATCAAAGAAATGATAATCTGGGGAATAAAGCCGATGATCCAAAGAATCATGGTATTGCCCAGATACTTAAGTAAGTCACTTTGAAAAATAGATACGTAATTTTGCAGTCCTACAAAGTTAGGACCGATCTGCGTCAATCCGGAACGATAATTTTCAAACAGGCTGTTATAAAAAGTATTTACCAGGGGGATAAAGGAGAATATTAAATAAGTGGCAAAAAACGGTATCAGAAAAATATATCCCCATTTCGCATAGCTGATTTTTTTTCTGGTCTTTGCCTTCTTTTCTTTTACCATTGCAAAACCTCCTGTTTTATACAGGGCGGGATATCCCCGCCCTGCAGCTCACAACTATTCTGTCTTTAATTCCGGGTACTTTTCAGTAATTGCGGTGTAAAAATTCTTCAGTGCTGTATCTTTGTCAACAGCCCCATTAAAGTAATCATGCATTGCTGTCTGGAATTCTTCATTAAGACCCTGGTCATAAGGAGAGATTTTACTCATGTCAATTTTTTCAGCCGCATCGCAGTACATCTGAAGCGGATTCTGCCCTCCGAGGAATTGGGACTTATAATCACTCTTTGCCAATTCTTCCATAACTGTCTTGTTATTGACAAAGTCATTCTTTTCTTCTACGATCTTTTTCATCGTTGCATCATCACAGCAAATGGTTCTCATAATGTCCGCTACAATATCCGCATTATCGGTTCCGTTAGCAGCACAAATCCAGGTTCCGCCCCAGTTATAGGACTCCGGGCCAATAGTTGCCGCCCAGTCACCATAGCAGCCATTTCCCACTTCCTGTTTTCCACCATCCGCTTCTGCTTTCTCAAGGGAGTTTCCTGCCATAACGAAGTCCACACCCCATGCAGGCATGAAATAGCCGAATACTTTTCCTTCCGGTCCCTGGCCGGCAGCCCATTCTGCTGCCCAAAGGATGGTCTTCTGGTTATATCCCTTATCCGTATAATCTTTTGTCTGCTCCACCCACTTTTCCATATTAGGATCAATGACAACCTTAGTTCCATCAACCCAGGGAGCGGTAACATTATTGGAAAAGGTACGATAAGTATCATCAAAGCCGGATACCATATAATATCCTTTTTCTTTCATCTTTTCCGCAGTCTTGTCAAAGGAATCCCAATCATTGATTGCCTTCTGGACTTCTGACGGATCGTCGGTTCCTAGCACAGCCTTTGCAATGGAACGGCGGTAAATATAGAGTCCAGGGCAGCCCTGCCAGGAAATTCCCTTCTGCGCACCGTTAGCATCCTGGGCAATCTCCTTGGTATAGTTATATTGTTTGGACATATCCTGATCCGTGATGCCGATATCCTTTAAATTAGTAGTACTGTCGGAATTCACATATTTCAAAATATAATCCGCCTCTACCAGAAACATATCAACTTTGTCATCCGCTTTTGCATCAGCCTGATTTAACAGAGCTTCATCAAGAGCATTCTGATACGCATTGTTTTCACTGGGGGTTGTTATGAAGTTCACCGTATACCCTTCTGGCAGCTTGGAAGCATAATAATCCTCATATCTTGCCTTGAATTCATCATTCCAGACATAGATATTGACAACTTTCCCTTCTGTACTGTCAGCCCCCTTTTCTTCTGTTGCCTCCTTACTGGTGGACTCAAGAGTTCCACTTCCGCTCTGAGTACTTTGAGTACTCTTGGAACTGCAGCCTCCAATCAGTGTTACTGCCATTACAGCACACAGCAATCCGCTTACTACTTTCTTCCTCATATTACCCTCTCCTTTTCTGATATGAACTATCATTATATAGTTGCTTTTCCAACCGATTCTCCTTTTAACAGCTCTCCTTCCACAATGATCTGTTCTGTAAAAGTTGTCTTGGGCTTCTCGATGGAGCTAATTAACTTTTTAGCGGCCTGCATACCAATGGCAGCCGTATCCTGGTGTATGGTGGTCAGTTTGGGATTCAACAGCTGGGAGATCCGGTTGCCATCATATCCCGCTATGGAGATATCCTCCGGAACCTTTAAGTTTCTCGATCGTATTTCATTTAACCCGCCGATTAATGCCGTATCATCCGGGTATAAAATACAGGTGGGGGGATCCTTTCTGTCCAGCAGTTCCCTGGTATATGCCATCGCCTGGCTGACATCCAGATAATCAGCTTCCAATATATAATTGTCCGGAATATACAGCTCGTGACTCTCCATAAACCGGTAAAAGCTTGTAAGTCTTGCCTTAGTAACGGCCGTAGTAATCTGTCCGTGGATGTATGCAATCTTTCTGTGACCATTTTCATAAATATATTGCATCAGGGATTGGATTCCCTTAATGTTATCGGACAAAACCGAGGAACAGTTTTCGTGGATATGGTCAATGGTAACTACGGGAATGTCGCCCCCCAAAAGGTCGATCACCTCCGGGTTATCAAAATTTACACAGGCGATTACCACGCCATCCACATTTCTGTATTTACAATGATCATAATAGGAAACTTTCTTTGTTCCTATCTGACTATTGATAAACGTAATATCATACCCCTGTTTCTCCGCCTCCACTTTAAAAGCTTCTAGTACCGCTGCAAAATACTCATGAGTCAGGCCGCTGTTGGCCTCATCAACAAATAAAACGCCAATGTTGTAGCTTCTGTTTGTCTTTAAAGACCTTGCAGCTGCGTTGGGATAATATCCCAGCTCTACCGCAGCTTCTTTGATCCTGGTTTTTGTACTCTCCCCGATGTCACT
>DEYX01000209.1 GCA_002365025.1 Hungatella sp. UBA3147
TTTCGTCCATTGAACGTCCTGTCAAAGAAAAGTACGGTGCTGCCTGCTATGGCGGTCATGTACGTATGGAAGGAGGCAGGATATTTGATGGTATTTTTCCTGTCGGGGATCCAGAGCATATCAACAGAGGTCATGGAGGCTGCAAAGATCGACGGGGCCGGAAGCTTAAAAATCTTTAGAAAGATTACCCTGCCATTGCTGGCCCCAACATTCCTTTTTGTATCAACCATTGCCTTTACGAATAGTTTTAAGCTTGTGGATCACGTTGTGATCATGACAGAGGGGGCTCCTAACAATGCCAGCACCCTCCTTCTTTACTACATTTACCAGCAGGGCTTTACGAATTTTAATTATGGTGTGTCCTCCGCACTGACGGTTATCATGCTTTTCTTGCTGTTAATTGTGTCACTGCCGAGATTTATAAGCCAGGACAAGAAGATCCATTATAATTAGAGGGGAGAAGGTTATGAAGAACTTAAAGAAACTATTAATATCCATTTGTTCCGTACTGCTGGCAACCGCGTGGCTGGCTCCCCTGTTTTGGCTTGTTTGTACAGCTTTAACGGAGCCTACGTTTAAAATGACGTTCTTTCCCAATTCCAGGTTTACTTTGGGCAATATCGTGTATGTGTGGAATGCCATACCCTTTGGAAGATATTATTTAAATACCCTCTTCCTTGTTGCGGTAACATTTTGTATTCAGTTTGTTACATCTACCCTGGCTGGATATGCCCTTGGTGTGATGGAGTTTAAGGGACAGTATCTGGTGATGGCAGTGATTTTTATGCAGATTATTATACCCAACGATGTACTTATTACGCCTAACTTTATGACCTTATCGGAGATGGGGCTTACAGATACAAAGCTTGGCATCATGCTGCCGTTTTATGGAAGTGCCCTGGCTATCTTCCTTTTAAGGCAGCACTTTAAGACCATACCCAGGGCCTTAGCAGAAGCGGCAAGAATTGATGGCGCAAATATATGGCAAACCATCTGGCAGGTATATATGCCATGTGCAAAACCGGCATATATGTCATTTGCAGTCATTTCGGTCAGCTATCACTGGAACAACTATCTGTGGCCGTTAATAGTAACAAATTCCCCTGCAAACCGTACCCTGACGGTCGGTCTTGCTATTTTTGCAAAATCCAAGGAAGCAAATATGCAGTGGGCGAATGTCTGCGCAGCCACGTTAATTATTATACTGCCGTTATTAATAGCCTTTTTCATTCTGCAAAGACAGTTTATGAGCAGCTTTGTCAGTGCAGGCATCAAGGAGTAGGGGGAGAAGACGATGGAATTACATTTTTTAGGCTGTGGATCGGCATTTTATCCTCAGTATAAAAATACCAGTGCATATTTTGAATTAAACAATGACCTCTATTTGATCGATTGCGGAGAAACTGTATTTGAAACATTGCTCTCATTGGTTGATCTTGAACAATACAGGGAAATTTACGTTGTGATCACACATCTGCACGCGGATCATGTGGGAAGCCTGGCTTCTTTGATTTCTTATACTTATTGCATGTTGGATAAGAAGCTGGTCACCGTTATTCATCCCAAACCTACGATTACCCAGTTATTAAGCCTTATGGGGATCGGAAGGGAGTTTTACCGTTATAAAGAAGCTTATAACGGCAGCAGTGTAGAATTTGAAGCGATCCAGGTTCAGCATGTGGATAATATGGAGTGTTTTGGCTATGTCATAAAAGTAAATGGAGAAACGATTTATTTCAGCGGAGATTCCTCTCATCTGCCTCAAAGAATACTGGAGGATTTTAAAAAGGGGGAAATCAAGACCATTTATCATGACACAAGCACCCATGATTCTGACTATGCAACCCACTGTTATTATGGTAAACTGGAGGCATGGATTCCCCATGAGATGAGAAGGAGGGTATTTTGCATGCATTTGGATTCTGATTGTAAAGATTTGTTGGAAGGAAAAGGGTTTTCCGTAGTAAACGTGGATGGTGATTCGTATGCTGAACCTAGGTGATTTACAGGAACTGAACGAAATTACAATTACAGTACGTATATGCCTGGCTCTGATTATAGGCGGCATTCTGGGAATGGAAAGAGAAGTCAGGAAGCAGCCGGCAGGATTCCGGACGTATATGCTGGTATGTATGGGATCGGCAGCAGTGATGATGACCAACCAGTATATATCGCAAACCTTTGGCGGCTCAGACCCCTCAAGGCTTGGTGCGCAAGTGGTCAGCGGGATCGGCTTTTTAGGGGCAGGTACCATCATAGTGACCAGAAATAATCAGGTAAGGGGGTTAACCACTGCCGCCGGATTGTGGGCGGCTGCCTGTGCAGGGCTGGCTGTTGGCATCGGGTTCTACAAGGGGGCAATACTTGTGGGATTGGCTATCAGTCTGATTATGACGGTTTTCCAAAAGGTTGACAGCCGGCTTATGGCAACTTCAAGAATCTTTAATTTGTATATGAACTTCAATGCTGCGGCAAATTTGAATCTGTTTCTGGAAAGCTGCAAAGAAAGGAATATACAAATTATTGATATCCAGGCATTTAAAGCTAAGGGTAAGGGAGAAGACGGTATCATTGTCATGATCACATTGAAAACTGCAAAAAGAGAGCCCCGGGGGAACGTTTTGCAGTTTTTAGGTATGGCAGAGGGGCTTAAGTATATGGAGGAATTGTAGTTTGATGGACAAAGAATTACATATTGACAGGAAAGAAATCGAAGAGCTTGTACTTGATACCAGACGCTTTTTTAATGACCAGCGGCTGGCATCAGATGTCCGGTCCAAGGGTCCGGCGGATTACGTCACTCAGGTAGATATCCAGGTTCAAAAGTGGCTGAAAGAAAAACTGGAGGAGAAATATCCTATGATCCAATTCATGGGAGAAGAAAAGAACAATTCAGACCTGGATTTTAACAGGCCGATGTGGATTGTGGATCCGGTGGATGGAACCACCAACTTACTTCATGATTACAAACAAAGTGCCGTAAGCATAGGCTTATGGGATGGAAAAAGAATAGGGTTAGGAGCTGTATACCTGCCATTCTTAAATGAATTTTTCTGGGCGGCAGAGGGAGAAGGAGCTTTTTTAAACGGTAGCAGAATCCGTGTCAGCAATAATAAAACCCTGGAAGAATCGTTGATCGCCATAGGCACAAGCCCTTATTATAAGGAAAATGCGGAAAGAATCTTTGATATGAGCAGAAAGATTTTTATGAAATGCCAGGATATCCGCCGAGGCGGCTCGGCAGCCATTGACATGGTGTATGTTGCCTGCGGCAGACTGGACGGATATTTTGAAATGAATTTGAATCCATGGGATTATAGCGGAGCGTACCTGATTGTGAAAGAGGCTGGAGGAATGGTGGCTGAATTTGACGGTTCCCCGGTGCAGTTTCATAAAAAGAGCCATCTCATAGTCAGCAATGGACATATTTGGCACGAGATGCAAAAGGAGATCTGTATCTAGATTCAAGTTGTGATATGCTCCTTCCTATAGCGGACAGTTCACATCATAAAAATTGTCCGCCCCAGGAAGGAGCATATGTTTGTATTGGGGAAAGCCTCCCAAGAGAAGGTTCAAAAAAACAGGAAGTATCGCGGCGTGCTGCTCTTGTATTTCAGATACTCATCCCCAAAGGCACGAGGTAAATACGTTTCTTCTTCTAAAATCTGAAAATGCAGCAGCAGGATTCCAATGAATGCGGATAGAATGCTGGTCATGTTTGGAAGGGCAAGAGCAGAGCCCATATATAGTAAGTCAAAGCCTACAAAAGCCGGATTCCTGCTGACCTTATATATACCTCGTGTTACAATGGAAGTTTTTTGGGTTTCGTCCACACCTGCGCGCCAGCTGTCACGCATGGAGGTAATAGCCAGTACAAAGAAAATAACCCCGCCTCCCGTGAGTGAAATTCCTATCCACCGTACACTGTCCGGAAATGAAAGAGGGAGCATGAAACGGGAAAAGAATACGCTTGCGTACTGAATAGCCGCAATGCCGTAGGTTGCTGCAAGAAGAGCCGTTTCTATTGCAGCCGTTTTAGGAGGTTTGCGGCCCTTTGCCAGCCGGTTTGTGTGAATGCCCTTTTTCCGAAGAAGGATTTGCTTCGCAAAATACGCAATATAAAAACAGGTTATTAACGCAACTATGCTGATCTGAAAAAACATTCTATCACCGCCTTGTATGTAATACCTCAAAGTATACCATGGAAACGTCAAAATGAACATCAATATAAGATTGATTGATACAGGCAATCTTATTGCAGGAAAAGGGAGAGATGCCGGACGCCGGCGGGATAGAAAAAGGTGATAACGAAACAAAAACGGCATTGCTCATACGGCTGTATTCCTGTTGTTTTTGTTTGCCTTTATTAAAGATTAAAGGTACAATATCGTTATATAGCAAGATGGGTTTTTAAGGGAGTATGTATTCTATGAAAAGATTGATAGCATCAGGGCTGGTATTGGCCTGCATGACATTGCTATTAGCTGGATGCAACAAAAACCATAAGACAGCTGAAAAAAATACCAGCGATAATATGGGTGCAATTATATCCGCATTGGAAGATCGCGGTTATACAGTAGAAAAAAAGAGTGTTGAAAAGCAGCTGCTTACGGGAGAGCGTTACCGGCTGACTTTAAACAACAGTCTGGATAAGCATCTCCCATTACTATTTGTATAATAATCCGTGAATTCTAACCGGCAGTCAGGATTTAACTGTATTTTAATCAGATTGCATTTTGTGGAGGTATTGAATTGAAAGATATCATCGAATCCATCATTCATTCATTAAAGGAAATAAAAGGACTGGAAGCTATCGTACTTGGCGGTTCCCGCGCAAAAGGTACCCATAGCCCTGACTCCGATATTGATATTGGCCTATATTACAACAAGGAAACCATCGACCTTCCTCTGTTAGAGAAAAGAGCCCGGGAATTGGATCAGGAACATAGGGAAAATCTCCTTGCAAAACCTGGCGAATGGGGAAAATGGGTGGATGGAGGCTGCTGGCTAACCATTGGCAATATGCCCGTAGATTTTATATTACGCGATGTGAGCCGGGTAAAAAAAGCCATTGAGGAATGTCGGGAAGGGATTGTTTCCCCCCATTATCAAACAGGTCATCCTCATGCTTACTTTAACGTAATGTACATGGGGGAACTGGCAGTCTGCAAGATGCTGTGGAATCAAAACGATGAGATACTCCGATTAAAAGCACTGGCAGAGGATTACCCGCAAAAATTAAAGAAAGAGATCATTCGTTTCTTTTCCTTTGAGGCAGGCTTTTCCCAGATGCTGGCAGAAAAGAGTATCCCAGGGAACGATGTGTATTATGCATCCGCTCATCTGGTCCGTTCCATATCTGCGCTTAATCAAGTGCTGTTTGCGCGAAATGAGCAATACTGCATAAACGAGAAAAAGGCGGTGAAAATGATTGATGGGTTTCCCGTTTCTCCTGACCATTATAAAGAGAAGGTGGAAACTATCTTTTCAATATCCGGTACTAATTTGTCAGGGGCGTGTGCCCAACTGAAAAAATTGATAAATGAAGTAGATTTATTGCTTTGAATCTTCATAGGGCTGGTGCAGGCATGGTTGTCTGCCGTCAGCAAATAAAACAGAAATTTGGAGGGCAATGCATTGACGGAATATAAAGATAAACAGGAATTGATCGATGAGATATTAAATCGTGCTAAATTATTCATAGATGAATTTTCAGATATTCAGGAAGCAGACAAGGACAAACAGATTGATGGCGTGGACAGAACTCCGGCACAGATGATAGCCTATCAATTAGGGTGGTTAAATCTTGTTCTTCATTGGGAAGAACAGGAGCAGCTGGGGAATACGGTTGTTACACCTCACCCAGATTATAAGTGGAACAATCTGGGCGGATTATATGAGAGCTTTTACAGGCAATACGAAACATACAGTTTACAGGAATTATGTACTATGTTTAAGGAAAGGGTACAAAAAATCATAAACCTTACGGATCATTATGAAGAAACCGAGCTTTTTCAGCCAGGAAGCAGAAAATGGGCTTCTTCAACACCTTCCAACTGGGCAGTCTGGAAATGGATTCACACAAATACGGTCGCTCCCTTTAAGTCCTTTAGAAGTAAGATCAGAAAGTGGAAGAAGCTGAATGGCAGCTGAAAAGCTCATATCTATATTACCGGTCTTTATGTATTTGAGGACTAATAAAAAAGAGTACCAGCCCTAATAATATCGTTGTTATCCCCATGCCCTGCTGAAGAGAAATTGCCTCATGTAAAATAAAATAGGCCAGAATGCAAGTGCCGATGGTTTCTCCCAGTATGCTCATGGAAATAACTGTTGCAGGAATCCACTTTAACAGCCAATTAAAGATGAATTGACCAAAAACCGTTGATATAAGTGCCAGTCCCCCAAAGGCTATCCAGGTGGCTTTCGGATAACCGCTGATAGAGTTACCCTCAATTATTGCATAACACCCTAAAAAAACGGAACTGCTTAAATAGCTTATGACGGAATAAGGAACCGCAGATAATTCCTTTCTTATTGCCTGGCCTATAAAAAAGTAGACACTGATAATTCCTGCCGCCAAAAGCGCTAATAAATCACCAAAAAGGGCTTGAGAGCTTATTTGAAAATCCCCCCATCCTATGATAAAGCAGCCCATAATGGCGATCAGACATCCCCCAATTGCCAGTTTGTGAAATCGTTCCTTCAAAAAAGTATATCCGATAGCAATCGAAAAAAGAGGCTGTAATGTTACGATAACTGTTGAGCTTGCCACTGATGTATGCCGCAGGGATTCAAACCACAGCAGGTAATGAGCGGATAAGAGTAGTCCTGACAAAATCCCAAGTGCCCATTGCTTTTTAGAGAGGGACAGCAATTGATTCTTATTTTGTTTGCTGCCCAATAAAAATGGCAAAAGAATCAGCGCTGCAAAAAATAATCGGAAAAATGCTGTTATAGCAGAAGGGGCATTAGCCAGGCGCACGAAAATTGCGGAGGTGGAAAGGGAAAAGACACCGAAAAGCAAAGCCAGGTACAATCCAATATTAGTCTTCAAAGTTTTTCTCCTATGGTTATAAGTTATAAAAGCAAAATACAATAAAATGCTTTAGTAATTATAGTATGATTGTTTGCTAAAAGCCAGTGTTATTTACATTTCTGACAGTCAAAAATAAAGCGCTAAAAATACAGTATGCAGATGACCGAACTTCATCACGCCGATAATCAATCTTTTTTTATTAAGGCATGAAAACGGTTCATACAAGTCCCGGATTACAGTAAGCGCCGCAAATCAACCTCGAATCGCAGAAAAAACAATCCCTAATTTAAGGAAAGCCTGTGGCATATTTGAAGAACAAATGGTATAATGAAAAAAACTAATTGTAAAAAACAAATGATAAGGAGCAGAAACAAAAGTTATATGGATAAATTTCTAGCATTAAAGCACTATTTCGGCTACGACAGTTTCAGGGAGGGGCAGGAAATTCTTATCGACAGCATTTTGTCAGGAAGAGACGCCTTAGGAATCATGCCCACCGGTTCCGGAAAATCCCTGTGCTTCCAAATCCCAGCTCTTATGATGGAAGGAATCACACTGGTTATTTCTCCCCTGATCTCCCTCATGAAGGACCAGGTAACAACTCTCAATCAAGCAGGCATTCATGCCGCATATCTTAACAGTTCTTTGACTGCAAGTCAGTATTATAAGGCCCTGGCCTATGCGCGGGAAGGGCGATACCCCATTATTTATGTAGCACCGGAACGTCTTGTAACGGATGAATTTCTGGATTTTGCATTAAACACAAAAATTTCCATGGTAGCGGTGGATGAAGCTCACTGTGTATCCCAGTGGGGACAGGATTTCAGACCCAGCTACTTAAAAATTGTGGATTTTATTGATAAGCTTCCAAAACGTCCGGTTATCAGTGCGTTTACGGCAACTGCCACCAAAGAGGTTCGTGAAGATGTCATTGATATTCTCATGCTCAGGGAACCCGCCGTGGTGTCTACGGGATATGACAGACCCAATCTCTATCTGGGGGTTCAGTCTCCCAAGGATAAGTATGCTACATTAAAGAACTATGTGGAATGCCACCCGGATCAGTGCGGGATTATTTACTGCCTGACCAGAAAGCTGGTGGAAGAGGTATGCGACAGGCTGAATCAGGAGGGATTTTCAACAACCAGGTATCACGCCGGGTTAAGCGATGAGGAGCGGCGGAAGAACCAGGATGATTTTATCTACGATAGAAGCCAGATCATGGTGGCGACCAATGCCTTTGGCATGGGAATCGATAAATCCAATGTACGGTTTGTTATCCATTACAATATGCCGAAGAACCTGGAATCCTACTACCAGGAAGTGGGCAGGTGCTCCAGAGACGGGGAGCCGGGGGAATGCATTCTGTTATACAGTGGTAAGGATGTCGTGACCAATCAAATGTTTATTGATAATAACCAGGATAATCAGGAGCTGGATTCCCTTACCCGCCAGATGGTTATGGAACGGGACCGTGAACGGCTTAAGAAGATGACCTTTTACTCCTTTACCAACGAATGCCTCAGGGACTACATTCTGCGTTACTTTGGGGAGTACGGGGAGAATTACTGCGGCAATTGTTCCAATTGCTTAAGCCAGTTTGAAACAGTGGATGTGACGGATATTACAAAAGAATTGGTGGGATGCGTAAAGGCTAGCAGGCAGAGGTATGGAACTGCTGTCATTATCGATACGGTTCATGGAGCCAATACGGCAAAAATCAGAAACTACCGAATGAATGAGAACCCTCATTATGGAAATCTGGCAAAGGTTCCAGCCTATAAACTGCGGCAGGTGATGAACCATTTATTTTTAAACGATTGGTTAGCCATAACCAATGATGAATACTCCATTGTTAAGCTGACAGAGAAATCTAAGGCGGTACTGGAAGATGGTGAATCCGTGACCATGAAGATGGCTAAGGAACAGGAACCTGTGGAAAAGGTAAAGAGCGGGAAGAAGATAAAGAAAATAAGTGCATCTGCCCTGCAACTAACAGAAGGAGAGGCGGCTCTGTTTGAAACTCTAAGGGCGCTTCGGATGGAAATCGCCAAAGAGGAAAAAGTACCGCCCTATATCGTATTTTCTGACAAAACCCTGGTACATATGTCCGTGAAAAAACCAAAGACAAAGGAAGAGATGCTGTCAGTTTCCGGAGTCGGGGAATTTAAGTTTGAGAAATATGGGGAAAGGTTTTTGGCGATATTCCTGTAGCTTCCTCTATTTTCCCAAGAGTTCGCAGCCTATCTTCCTTCCTTGCTTCCTTTCTTCCGTCGGAACTTCCAGTCCATCCCTGTTAAGGAATTTAGAATTTAGTCCCGTATGATAAGAAATTTGGCGGCAGGGAGATCCCGGTGCTTGCCTTTGAACTGGATGAAAAGGAACATCTGGTAATCATTTAAGATAAAAATGCCTGGGAGGAAATACCCTGAGGGTATATCCTTAATCCCCAAACTACGTGCAGGAAAGAGGAAATATGAAGATTTTTCATCTATCTGATTTACATATCGGAAAACAGTTAAACGGCTACAGTTTAAGAGAAAACCAGGAAGCGGTCCTAAATCAGATTGTGGATTATGCAGCATCCCAGCATCCGGATGTTGTCCTGATCTGCGGTGATATCTATGATAAAACGGCTCCTTCCGGAGAGGCCTATACCATGTTCAGCAATTTCCTGGAAGCCCTTTCCGGAATAAAGCCTGAGATCACGGTCCTGATTATCGCAGGAAACCATGATTCACCGGAACGTCTGTCCTACGCCTCCGCCTTTCTGGAACGGCACCGCATTCATTTGTCCGTATTCCCGCCCAGGAGCCAGGAGGAGTACTTAAAAAAGGTAGTATTACGGGATGAAAATGGTACGGTGAATTTCTACCTGCTGCCCTTTTTAAAACCAGGGTATGTCAGGCAGCTTTTTCCGGACAACCAGCCGGATGGATACGAAAGTGCCATAAGAGCTGTTCTGGGGAGAGAGACTATTGATGCCGGAGAGCGCAACATCCTTTTATCCCATCAATTTTACGCAGCAGGCAATAAAGATCCGGAAACCTGCGAGTCGGAGCAGGCGGTAATCATGGCGGGCGGCTTGGACCGGGTGGATGCTTCTGTTCTTTCTGACTTTGATTACATAGCTCTGGGACATCTCCACGGTTCCCAAAAGGTAGGC
>DEYX01000095.1 GCA_002365025.1 Hungatella sp. UBA3147
TTAAAGAGGTTTCCAGATCTTATAAGGAAGCCAAGATGGCCATGGATGTTGGCAAGATTTTCTACAGCAATAAAAATGTGGTTGCCTATAGTAAACTGGGAATCGGACGTCTGATTTATCAGCTTCCGCTGCCTTTATGCCGCATGTTCATCAAAGAGATTTTTGACGGCAAGTCACCGGATGATTTTGATGATGAAACACTGACAACAATTAATAAATTCTTTGAGAACAGCTTAAATGTGTCCGAGACATCCAGACAGCTGTATATTCACAGGAATACCCTTGTTTACCGGTTAGACAAGCTTCAGAAGAGTACCGGCCTGGATCTGCGTGTATTTGAAGACGCCATCACCTTTAAGATTGCCCTGATGGTAGTTAAATACATGAAATATATGGAGAATCAGGACTATTAACGCTGGCTATGAGCAGTGCGAAAGAGGCAGCTATACAGCTGCGTTGTGCTTGCACAAAAGCAGTTGTATAGCTGCCTCTTTTCATAGGGCGAAGCCCGTTAACCGAGATGGTGCAAAGCGCAATCGAGGTTTCACTGCGGGGGAGAGGGTCCCAATTTCGATTTTCCCCCCCCCGCCCAAAAGCAAAAGTAATCAAAGCACAAAAATTAGAGGACTGAAATGATTGAACTATGGAATGTAAGCAAAACATATGAGGCCGGAAATAAGGCGCTGCGTAATGTCAGCATAACCATTGAGGACGGGGAATTCGTTTTTATCATTGGCCGCAGCGGTTCAGGCAAATCCACACTTTTAAAAATGCTGTTAAAAGAAGTGGAACCTACCTCCGGTAAAATAGTTGTGAACGATATGAATCTAAGCAAGATGCCCAGAGGTTTCATTCCCAAATACCGGCGGAAGCTTGGCATGGTTTTCCAGGATTTCCGTCTGTTAAAGGATCGGAATGTCTACGAAAATGTAGCCTTTGCGCAGCGGGTGATCGGTGCATCCACAAGGAACATAAGAGAGTCGGTTCCCGCCATGTTGAAGATGGTGGGACTTTCTTCAAAATACAAATTTTTTCCTCAGCAGTTATCCGGCGGTGAGCAGCAGCGTGTCGCTATTGCCAGGGCTTTAATTAACCGTCCTGAAATCCTGTTGGCAGACGAGCCTACCGGAAATCTGGATGGACACAACTCCATGGAGATCATGAAGCTATTAAATGAGGTTAATAAGCTGGGAACAACGGTAATCGTTGTCACCCATAGCCAGGAAATTGTAGACCGAATGAAAAAACGGGTGATTGTGATGGACCGTGGAACCATCATAAGCGACGAGAAAAAAGGCGGTTATACATATGAGAATTAGTACATTTTGGTATTGCCTGAAACAAGGTGTAAATAACATATGCAGGAACATTTTGTTTTCCCTGGCATCCATTGCAACGGTTTCCGCCTGCATCTTTTTGTTTTGTCTGTTTTTTTCTATTGTTATTAACGTGCAATATGTGATTAAGAATACGGAAAGCACGGTGGGAATCACGGTGTTTTTTGATGATGGGCTGGATTCAAATAAGATCAAGGAAATCGGCAATAAGATCAAAGCCAGAGACGACGTGAAGGAAGTGACATTCACATCGGCAGAGGATGCATGGGCGGATGCGAAGCAGGAATACTTCGGTGATATGCAGGATCTTGCGGAAGGATTTGAGGAAGACAACCCGCTGGCCAATTCAGCTTCTTATACCATATTTTTAAAGGACCTGGTGGATCAGGATCAGGTTGTTGACTGGTTAAAGAACATTGAAGGTGTCAGAAAGGTTAATTATTCCAAAACCGCAGCAGAGGGAATGAATAGCTTAAGCAAGGTGATCGGAGTTCTTTCCATGCTGATCATCGGCGTTTTGCTGGCAGTAGCCATTTTCCTGATCAGCAATACCATATCAGTGGCAGCGGCTTTCCGGAAGAATGAAAACCAGATTATGAAATTAATTGGCGCCACCAATTATATGATCCGGGCACCCTTTGTAGTGGAAGGAATTATCATCGGTCTGGTGGGTGCCTGCATTCCTCTGATATCGATTTATTTCCTTTACCGGTCCACGGTTGAATACGTGGTCACAAAGTTCAGCATCTTATCAGGACTGTTTCAGTTTCTTCCGGTGGAAGCCATATTCCCTTATATGGCGGCAACGGCGCTGGCACTAGGCGTTGGAATCGGTTTTTTTGTAAGCTTCTTTACCATCCGGAAGCATTTAAAAGTATAAGGGCTAAATTCCAACTTTTGAACGTGGAATATATTGGCAGCACTGCTGCATATGATAGAAAAATGCCGGAGAGTGATATCCGGCCAAGGAAATAATTCTCAGCTTTCCAGTTATGGAAAACAGATTTGGGCCCACCAGAGAGCGTTTCTAAGCCGAAAAGAACCATTGCTGCAGCGAAGCAGGCCGGAAAAACGTATAATACCGTTGGTATGGGGAATATTAAATTTATATGGCTCTGCCCGCGTTAAGCCGGAACATTTTGGATATTAGCGCAGGAATCAGCCATAACTACATACAGTTATTCTGCCGGCATATATCACACTCTCTTTTGGCGGAGAAGTTTATGCCGTTTATATGCACCGTTCACGGTTATTGGTTAAGCGGGAAGTATGGCGGGGCAGGTAATTGCAAATGTGGGTCATACTGGATATTCCACAGGACCTTATCTCTATTTAGAGATCAGGCAGACAGCTTCCATGTAAATCCGGTGAAATGCGCAAGCCCATAAAGAGCTAGATAGGAGAATAACAGTGGAAAGTAAGAATAAATTTTGGAAAGGCGCCCTAGTAGGTGCGCTTCTGACCACATTGGCAGGTCTTGTTATTGTGGGGATGTCTTTGGGAATCTTTCTGATCGGCAGAGCTGCAATTGACGGAAAGGGTCAGACAGCCGAATCCGCGCAGGCAGAAAACCAGGAAGGCAACCTGGACATGAACCGGATCGTAGCCAAAATTCAGACGATTCAGAGCGTGATTGATAAGTATTATCTCTTTAATGAAGATATGAAAAATGTGGAAGACTGGATATACAAGGGAATGCTTTATGGACTTGAGGATCCTTATACGGTTTACTATACCGCAGACGAGTATGAGAAGTTAGTAGAGGATACGGCTGGAGAATATTGCGGAATCGGAGTTATGGTCAGCCAGAGTGCTACAACTGGTATCATCACGGTGACCAAGGTCTTTGAAGGAACACCTGGAGCTGAAGCAGGTATGCTGCCCGGCGATTTGATCTATAAGGTGGGCGATGAGGAAATGACCGGCATGGACCTGGAGCTGGTGGTAAAGGATCATATCAAAGGGGCGGAAGGAACGTCGGTAATCGTCACAGTTCTTCGTCCGGATACGGGGGCCTACATTGATATGACAATGGAGCGCCGCCAGATCACAGTTCCTACGGTGGAGCATGAAATGCTGGCAGACAAAATCGGATATATATCGGTCAGTCAGTTTGACACGGTTACAGCTGGTCAGTTTAAGAACGCCATTGATGATCTGGAAAAACAGGGTATGGAAAAGATGATCGTGGATTTGAGAAACAATCCTGGAGGAGTAGTGGATGCGGTGGTTTCCATGCTGGATTACATTCTTCCGGATGATCTGGTAATCGAAAATCCCAATCTGGTAAAAACCAAGAAGAATAAAACGCTTCTGGTCTATATGGCAGATAAGAATGGAGAAGGAGAGCAGTATTACGCCTCTGACGGCCATAAGGTAGATATCCCCATAGCAGTTTTAGTCAACGGTCAGTCCGCCAGTGCTTCCGAAGTATTTTCCGGAGCACTTAAGGCTTACGGAAGGGCGGAACTGGTGGGAACTAAAACCTTTGGAAAAGGAATCGTCCAGACACTGTTTCCTCTTGACCATGGTACTGCTATTAAGATGACTGTGGCTCATTACTATACGCCAATCGGCTTTGACCTCCATGGAAAAGGATTGGAGCCGGATGTAGCGGTTGATTTAAAGGAAGAGTTAAAAACAAAGATCAAAATAGAGCATAGCGAAGACAACCAGCTTGCGGAAGCTATAAAAGTATTGAAAGAAAAACATTAGATTTTAACTAGATTGTAAAAAAAGCCTTCTATGGCCGGCAAATTTAACTGCTGGCCATAGAGGGCTTTTTCTATTTCATGGGTTTCATATTCCATGGGTTTCTTTATCTCATGGATTTCTTTACTTCGTTGGTTTCTTTCATCAGCATGTTTCCAGCAGACTGACAAACCGGCGGCATGCTTCTTCGCTGGTCGCCCAGGAGGTAACCAGCCGGATAGCGGTATGGCTGTCATCGATACGTTCCTGAACAGAAAAGAGGAAGTCTTTTTCCAGCTTTGTAATCACCTTGTCAGGAAAGATGGGGAAAAGCTGGTTTGTCATGGAATCTGAGTAAAAGGAATATCCGCATGTTTCAATCCCTTTTCTCAGAATGGCTGCCATCTCATTTGAGTGAGAGGCCAAATCATAGAAGAGGTTGTTGGAAAACAGCTCTTCAAACTGGATCCCTAAGAGCCAGCCCTTTGCCAGCATAGCTCCCCGCTGCTTTACCATAAACCGGAAGTCCGGCTTTAAATCCTGATGGCAGATCACCAGGGCTTCTCCAAACAACGCGCCTCCTTTTGTTCCGCCAATATAAAATACATCGGTAAGCCTTGCAATATCCTGCAATGTTAAATCGTTCACAGAACTTGTGAGCGCCGCCCCAAGGCGTGCTCCGTCTAGAAACAGGTACAGTCCCTTCTGGCGGCAGATATGGTGAAGGACTTCCAGCTCTGCTTTGCTGTATTGGGTACCGATCTCTGTTGAGTTGGAGATATAGACCATTTTCGGCTGTACCATATGTTCGTCGGTGTGAAGATCCAGAGCTTTCTGGATATGGGCAGGAGTCAGCTTACCGTCTTTGCTTGGCATGGCTATGACCTTATGCCCGGTGGCTTCGATGGCTCCAGTCTCATGAACGTTTATATGACCTTTATCCGTGGAGATGACTGCCTGCCAGGGGCGCAGGGCTGTACCGATGGTGATCAGATTGGTCTGGGTGCCGCCTATAATAAAATGAACATCTGCATCTTCTCTGCCGATTTCCTTTCTGATGAGGGCGCGGGCACTGCTGCAGTTGTCATCCAGTCCGTATCCGGTTTTTTGGATTAAGTTGGCATTGATCATAGCTTCTAAAATTTTCGGATGAGCACCTTCGCTATAGTCATTATTAAAACTGTACATAAATAGTCCTCCTGATGTTTCATAGTATAAGATGTATGATATACTAAAAGAAGGAGAATTACAATACCAAAAGAACAGACGTTCCCTGTTTTGCTATACTTTTTTTCTGCCATATGTTATAATTGGCAGCGATAGACATTGTTGGAGGTGAAATAATCATGGACTTTATGTTACATTCAGAATATGTTCCTACCGGTGACCAGCCTGAGGCCATTGACCAGCTTGTGAAAGGATTTAAAGAGGGCAATCAATTCCAGACTTTATTGGGAGTTACCGGCTCTGGTAAGACGTTTACCATGGCAAATGTAATCCAGCAGCTGCAAAGGCCCACTCTCATCATTGCTCATAATAAGACGCTGGCAGCCCAGCTTTACGGCGAGTTCAAGGAATTTTTTCCTGAGAATGCGGTAGAGTATTTTGTTTCCTATTACGATTATTACCAGCCGGAGGCTTATGTGCCTTCTACGGATACCTATATTGAGAAGGATTCGGCGATTAATGATGAGATTGATAAGCTGCGGCACTCGGCCACGGCTGCTCTTTCGGAGCGGAGCGATGTAATCATCGTAGCCTCGGTTTCCTGTATTTACGGCCTGGGAAGCCCCATCGATTATAAGGAAATGGTTATTTCCTTAAGGCCTGGCATGATAAAGGACCGGGATGAAGTGGTCCATAAGCTGATCGACATCCAGTATGACCGGAATGATATGGATTTCCGGCGTGGTACCTTCCGGGTAAGAGGAGATGTGGTGGAGGTATTCCCGGCCTATTCCGGAAGTGAGGCATACAGGATCGAGTTTTTTGGAGATGAAGTGGAACGTATTACAGAGATAGATACCCTGACAGGAGAGATCCGGGCAGATCTGGGGCATGTGGCCATATTTCCGGCTTCCCATTACGTTGTATCCAGAGAGAAAATGGAGCGGGCTGCTCAGACCATCCTTGATGAACTAAAGGAGCAGGTAGCTTATTTTAAGAGCGAAGACAAGCTGTTAGAAGCACAGAGGATCTCGGAACGGACAAATTTTGATGTGGAGATGATGAAGGAAACCGGTTTTTGTTCCGGAATCGAAAACTATTCCAGACATTTGGTCGGAAGCAAGCAGGGAGAGCCGCCCTGTACTCTGATCGATTATTTTCCGGAGGATTTTCTGATCATGGTAGATGAATCCCATATCACCCTGCCTCAGGTACGGGGCATGTTTGCAGGAGACCGTTCCAGAAAGACAACGCTTGTGAATTTCGGCTTCCGCCTGCCGTCAGCCCTTGATAACAGGCCATTGAATTTTGAGGAATTTGAATCCAAGATCAATCAGATGATGTTCGTTTCTGCCACACCCTCCGTTTACGAGGCAGAGCATGAGCTCTTAAGGGTGGAGCAGATCATCCGGCCGACTGGACTTCTTGACCCTGAAATCGATGTCAGGCCGGTGGAAGGACAGATTGATGACCTGGTTTCCGAGGTAAATAAGGAAGTAGCAAAGAAAAACAAAGTGCTTATTACAACTCTGACCAAGCGTATGGCCGAGGATCTGACCGATTATATGAGAGAAGTGGGAATCCGGATAAAATATCTTCACTCCGATATTGATACCCTGGAGCGTTCCGAAATTATCCGGGACATGCGGCTGGATGTGTTTGATGTGCTGGTAGGAATCAACCTGCTGCGTGAGGGTCTTGATATTCCGGAGATCACTCTGGTGGCCATTCTGGATGCGGATAAGGAAGGGTTTCTCCGCTCAGAGACATCCCTGATCCAGACAGTTGGAAGGGCAGCCAGAAACTCCGAAGGCCATGTAATCATGTACGCAGATAAGGTGACGGATTCCATGCGTGTGGCGATCGAGGAGACTAACCGAAGAAGAGCCATTCAGCAGCGCTATAATGAAGAACATGGAATTACTCCTACTACCATCAAAAAATCGGTTCGTGACCTCATTGCCATCTCAAAGGCAGCCATTGAGGATGAGAAGGACTTTAAGAAGGATCCGGAATCCATGGATGTCAAAGAATTGGAGAAGCTTTCCAAGGAGCTTACAAAGAAGATGCACCAGGCAGCGGCAGAACTTAACTTTGAGGAAGCGGCAAAACTGCGTGACCGGATGGTTCAGGTTAAAAAGATGCTTCAGGAGATGGAAGAATAAGGAAATAAAAATGTTGCTGGAACAGCTGAATGGTATTGACAATGATTCTCAATAAGAGTAAAATCTCAATGGATGCATCTAAGGCAGGAGTCTTAGAACGCCATCGGCTTAATATGGCTGCATCCAGAGGAGATTATTATGAAGCTGTATGAAGGAGAAATCGGAAAAACCTACATCGTTTACAATGTGATGGTAAAGGATGCCATCACCAGGCGACTGGAGGCTCTGGGTGTTAATGAGCTGACTCCAGTTACCCTGATGAATAAGAAAGGAAGCGGTACTGTGATTATCAAGGTCAGAGGTACCCGCCTTGCTCTTGGAAAAAGGATATCGGAAGGAATTGAAATCAGGGAGGCTGCAAACAATGAATAAGGAAAACAGAACGATTCGAGTCGGGTTTGTGGGAAACCCCAATTGTGGGAAAACAACCTTATTCAATGCATTTACTGGAGCAAAGCTCAAGGTGGCCAACTGGCCGGGTGTCACTGTGGAGAGAGTGGAAGGAGAGACTAGCTACAAGGGACGTCCCATCCGGGTCATAGACACTCCTGGAATCTACAGCCTCACCTGCTATACCCTGGAAGAAATAGTAACAAGGAAATGTCTGGAAAGCGGAGAGGTTGACGTGATCATCAACGTGGTTGACGCCTCATCTCTGGAACGAAATCTTTATTTGACCCTTCAGCTTCTGGAACTTAAAAAGCCGGTTATTTTAGCCCTTAACATGATGGACATCGTTGAGGACAGGGGAATGGAAATTGATTTGCATCGTCTTCCTGAGATGCTGGGATCCATTCCAGTGGTACCGGTATCAGCAAGAAAACGAACCGGGCTTGATGTATTGCTTCATGCGGTGGTTCATCATTATGAAGAAGGCCCTCAAGGCGTGGTCGTGAATTATACGCCTAAAATTGAGAATAAAATTTCCAAGATAGAAACTGTGTTAAAGGCTAATTATGGGAAGATGGATAATCTAAGATGGCATGCCATTAAGTTCCTGGAATATGATGAGGAAGTCTGGAATGATCATCCCCTGGATTTAAGCAATATCATTGACCATAATTATGAGAAGGAAATCATCAACCAGAAATACGATTATATAGAAAGCATCATCCACGAATGCCTGGTGAACAAGGAACAAAAAGCTGCGTTTACGGATAAAATCGACGAATATTTGACCCATCCCTTTTTAGGGCTGCCGATTTTCCTGGGCATTATGGCACTGGTGTTCTTTTTGACTTTTACTGTGGGAGATTTTTTAAAGGGGTATTTTGAAATCGCATTAGGCTTGCTTTCCACCTATATGCAGCAGTTTATGGAAAGCATTTATGCCTCTGCCTGGATCACTTCTCTGGTAGTAGATGGAATTATTGCCGGAGTAGGAGGAATTCTGACGTTCCTGCCCAATATCTTTATTCTGTTCCTTGCGCTGGCTTTTCTGGAAGACAGCGGATATATGGCCAGGGTTGCCTATGTCATGAATGAGATCATGGGGCGGGTAGGACTTTCCGGAAAGGCCTTCCTTCCCATGCTTCTGGGGTTTGGCTGTACCGTTCCGGCAGTTATGGCGGCCAGGTCCCTTCCCAGTGAAAAGGACAGGAAAAGAACTATTTTAATTACACCCTTTATGTCCTGCTCTGCCAGGCTCCCTATTTACGTACTGTTTTCCCAGATGTTTTTCCCGAAACATGCTTTGGTCGTAGCGTATTCCCTGTATCTTATCGGACTCATGGTTGCCATTACGATCGCTTATGTGACTCACCGGATGACGAAGGCTGAGGAAGAGGATACCCTCCTAATTGAGCTTCCCGAGTATAAGACGCCAAACGGCAGAACGGTAGCGATATATGTATGGGACAAAGTTAGGGATTATTTAGGTAAGGCGGGAACTACCATTTTCCTTGCTACCATTGTGCTTTGGTTCGTATTAAACAGCGGTTCGACAGGATTTGTGACAGATGTTTCAGAGAGCTTTGCAGCTGCCATCGGACGAGTGTTAGTTCCTGTTCTCCGCCCTGCAGGTCTTGGAGACTGGAGGATAGCAGTAGCCCTTATTTCAGGGCTTTCTGCGAAAGAAGTTGTAGTTTCCAGCTTTTCGGTCCTTTTTGGGATCAACAATATAAATTCCGCTGCAGGAATGGGGGAACTGTCAGGAATTCTTGGGGGTTTTGGGTTTGGCGGTGTGAATGCTTATGCCCTGATGATTTTCTGCCTCCTGTATTCTCCTTGCATTGCAGCTGTGGCAACGATTAAAAAGGAAACGGGTTCTATGAGATGGACCCTTGGCATGGTGTTTTTCCAGTTGGCGGTGGCTTGGGCCGCTTCTGTACTGGTATTTCAGATTGGAAGTCTTATTTTTTAAACTTATAGAGGAATAAGCCTATGAATGATAAGCTGCTTGTGGAAACTGCGGTTCTGGCAGGTGAGATCATGCTGGTAAGCGGTGCGGAAATTTACCGGGTGGAGAATACCATTGACCACATTTTACGAAAGGCAGGCAGGGATACTGCGG
>DEYX01000028.1 GCA_002365025.1 Hungatella sp. UBA3147
AGACTGATGTCAATGATATGAAATCAGATATCAATAATATGAAATCAGATATCAATAATATGAAATCAGATATCAATAATATGAAATCTGGCATCAATAAGTTGTCTGATAGAATAGAAATTCTGGAAATCAAGCAAGATATCACATCACGCAAAATTGAAGATCTTACGTTTCGTGTCGCTAGTTTGGAGCATTATAGCAAAAAGGAGTTTACTAAGAATAACGATCAGATAGAAACGTTAATAACAGTTTTAGAAGTAAAAAACATTTTGCCCAAACAAGCGTAGTAGTCGCACATAGGCATCGGTCATAACAACTATCTGTATCATTTTTCATGATGCTTTAATACAAAAACACAGCAACTATCATAGCCAATTGAATTGTATCATATATAAAGCGTAAAGTCTAAGCAATAGGCAATACGCTTTTTCTTATTTTACATTCCCCAATTATTCACTTCATGCAATTAAGCTGTGGTGAAAATATCGGTATAATTTCACTGTGGATAATTATGGATTGTATGTTAAAATATGGAGAGGATTTCTCTCCTGCTTTAAATAGTTGGAGTCAACCTACTGCAACCGCCAGTGTCATGCCGTTCTGACATTGGCTTATCGTTTTCGCATGAATCGTAAAGGGTGATGATGAGATGATTAGTTATGAATACATTGTATCGGACAAGCAGGGGCTTCATGCCATCAATGCTTTGAGGCTGAGCAAGGCGGCATCGGAATACGAGTGCCGTATAATCCTTAAAAGCAGGAAAGGCACAGCGGACTGTAAGAATGTACTCTCGCTCATAAGTCTGGGAGCACGTCATGGAGAATGCCTGGAGTTTATTGTAGAGGGGCAGGATGAGAACAAGGCAATCGATTTCCTTAAGGAGTTTCTTAAGACCAATTTATAGCAGAAACATGATATTTCCTAGCAATTAGGAAATAAATTTACCTCCGGACTCTTTCTTGACGGACTATAGTTAATATCAAAGAACCATCCGGTACGTATGTACCGGGTGGTTAAATATAAGAGAGGGGTTAAACTTATGGCAAAATTGGGTATTTCCGTTTATCCGGAACATTCTACCGAAGAAAAGGACATGGATTATATCAGAAAGGCAGGAAAATTGGGGTATAAGAGAATCTTTACCTGCCTCTTAAGCGTGGAGGAAAGCAGGGAAGAGGTAATCGGCCGTTTTCGGAGACTGGCAGATGAAGCTCACGCCTGCGGTATGGAGGTCATACCGGATGTGAGCCCTGCCGTATTCTCCCGGCTGGGAATCGCCTACGAGAACTTATCCGTATTTCAGGAAATGCATGTGGATGGCATACGTCTGGACGAAGGCTTTGACGGTATGAAAGAAAGTCTTATGACTTATAACTCCCAGGGTCTTAAGATAGAACTCAATGCTAGCACCAGGCTGGCGTATGTGGAGAATGTCATAGACCACCATCCGGATCGTGACAAGCTGATTACCTGCCACAATTTTTATCCGCAGAAGTTTACGGGATTGAGCCTTAAACAATTTAATACCTGTAATGATAAGATGAAATCGCTTGGGCTTAAGGTAGCGGCCTTTGTGTCCAGCAACGCGCCAGGAGCATGCGGTCCTTGGCCTGTAAACGAAGGACTGTGTACTCTGGAGATGCACCGTGGCCTTCCGATTGATTTTCAGGTGCGCCATCTGCTTGCCACCGGTAGGATAGATGATGTGCTTATCGCCAATGCCTATGCTACTGATGAGGAACTCAAGGCTTGCGCCGACTTAAATACCAGCATTCTGACCTTTGGTATTCAATTGGAGAAAGAATTGACTCAGACCGAGCACCAGATCCTGGATTATGAACTCCGTCATGTGGTAAGAGGTGATTTGAACGACTATATGATCCGTTCCTCCGGCCCACGAGTCACTTTTGCAGACCGGTCTATTCCTGCTTCCAATACCAGAGACTTAAAACCCGGCGATGTGGTTATATTAAATGATGGCTATCCCAAGTATAAGGGGGAACTGCAAATCGTTACCAAAGACATGCCAAATGACGGCCGCAAGAACGTGATCGGTCATCTTCCTGAGTATGAACATGTTCTGCTGGATTACGCAAATCCATGGACGGTATTTACATTCTGCATCCTCTAAACAAGGGATTTTACGGAAGAACAAAGCAAGAAAAGGAGTATTTTGACATGCAGAATCAAAGACAGGAGCAGCTGCTTACCATATTATCAGAGCTGGGAGACTGGATAACCAGCCGACGCCTGGCTGTTCTTCTGCAGGTGTCGGACCGTACCATACGCTCTGATGTAGAATCCATTAACAGAAACATGACCCCGCCTCCCATAGAGTCGAATGTGCGGCGGGGTTACCGAATATGTGAAAATGCCAGTCTGTCGCCTTTGCCGCCAAAAGAATCCAGGGGGACGGATATTCCTCAGACTCCGGGCGCCCGCTGCGCATATATGATCCAGAAGCTGTTATTCGAGGTGAAAGAACTGAACCTTACCCTTCTCCAGAGCCAGATCTATGTCAGCGGAGCCTCCATTGACAATGACTTAAAGCGTATACGCAAGATGCTGGAGCCCTATCCCGGTTTAAGGCTGGTCCGCAATAAGGAATGCATATCCTTAAAGGGGGATGAGGCCGGTAAACGGCGGTTTTACAGGGATTTACTGATGGCCGAGGTACAGGAGAATTTCCTCAACTTAAATATGCTGGCCAATCTATACAAAAGCTTCAACTTAATTGAGGTAAAGGACATATTCGTGGATGTACTGAAGGAATACGATTATTCCATTCATGAATCCATGTTTCCCATGCTGATCCTGCACGCCGGCACCAGCATTGAGAGAATGAACTGCGCCAACTACATCAGTATGGAAGAAGAGATACAGGGGTTAGAGGATACCATCGAGTACCAGATTTCAAAGGACTTTTTTGACCGCATTTCCAAACGCCTGCATATAAAGATCCATGAGGGAGAAGTGGGGATGTTCGCTCTGGTCGTCATGGGCAGAAAAGCCTCCAATTATACCGACAATTACGTAAACTTCGGCGGCAGGTGGCTGAGTACCAGGAAGCTGGTGGGAGAGGCCCTGGAGCAGATATATACTCTGTTCGGGCTGGATTTCCGGCAGGATGGGGATCTTGTTGCCGGCCTTAAGATGCACATCCACGGTCTGGTAGAGCGTGTCAGGAACCAGGTCCGTATGGAGGATGTATTTGTGGAAGAGATCAAGCGCAAATACCCTCTGGTCTTCGAGATGGGCATCTACGTGGTGGAATTTCTGGAAGATAAGCTTAAGACTCCCATATCCGATGCAGAGAGCTGCTATATCGCCCTTCATCTGGGAGCTGCCAGTGAGCGTATGAAAACAGAGAGAAAATATCATGCTGTAATGATCCTGCCTCATAACCAGTCTTTTTCTGATATGTGCGTGAAGAAAATTTCCGATATGTTTCGTGAGAGGATGGAAGTGGTGAAGGTCTTTGGTTATTTTGAAGAGGAGGTAGTGTCTTCTCTGGATCCGGATCTTCTGCTCAGTACATTTCCCCTGGAACATCGGTTGAACGTAGAGACCGTCTCCATTAACTTATTCGTGGATTCCGAGACAGAGTCCAGGATTCTCCAGGCCATCAACCGGCTGGATAAGAAAGGATTCCGGCTGGAATTCTCTTCCCACATCGGCAGCTTAATCCGCCGGGAACATTACCATACAGAGGTGAACTGTACAAACCCGGAGGAAATTATCCGCATGCTGTGCTCTGGTCTGGTACAGGATGGGATTGTGGATCCGGAGTTTACTGATGTGGTATTAAAGAGGGAGCAGATGTCCCCAACCTCCTTTGTGAATACATTTGCGATTCCCCACGCATTCGGAGCTTTTGCCGGGAATTCCACCATTGCGGTGGCACAGCTTAAGAATCCTCTGAAATGGGGTGTCTTTGAGGTACGGCTGGTGATGCTGTTTGCCATCAATATAGGGGATGCCAGGATGATTAAAATCTTCTTTGACTGGATATCCAACATCGTGAATCAGCCTGAGGAGCTGGCAAAATTGGCGGCTCCCTGCGGATATGAGGAATTTATCGACCGGATAATGGAGTGAATTTCCTAAGAGCTAGGAAACGCCTTTAAGGAAAAAAGTGAATATAAGCCTTATAATTATAATTAATTAAGGCAGCTTAAGTTAAGATGCAGCAAACAAAACGGTTTTGCTGCATTTTGCATATCATCAACACATTCAGGAGGCAGCAATATGTTAGAGGGATTAGAGACCATTTGCTTTAAAATCATATCCAATGTAGGCGGAGCAAGGTCCAGCTATATTGAGGCGATCCAGAAAGCAAAGCATGGGGATTTCGGCGGTGCCGGGGAATGCATGAAAGCCGGTCAGGAAATGTTCCTGGCAGGACATGAGGCCCACTTTGAACTGATCCAGAAAGAGGCCCAGGGGGAACCGGTGGGCGGTTCCCTGATTCTGATCCATGCGGAAGACCAGCTTATGAGCGCGGAAGGATTCAAAATCATCGCAGAAGAGATGATTGCCAGCTACAGGAGGATCGTAGAGCTGGAGGAGAAGGTGGGGAGTAAATAATGGAAATAAAAAAATGCAAATAGCAAGGAGGATTTTACAATGAAACGAGTGTATTTATTCTGCAGTGCAGGTATGTCTACCAGCATGCTGGCAAGCAAGATGCAGAGCGTAGCTAACGAGCATAACCTTCCCATTGAAGTGGAAGCTTTCCCGGATGGCAAGATCGGACAGATCATCGATGAAAAGCACCCGGATGTGATCCTTTTGGGACCCCAGGTCAAGTACCGTTATGGTGAGATTGTGGAAAAGTTTGGAAGCAAAGGAATCCCGATTCAGGTCATTGACCAGACCGATTACGGCATGATGAATGGTGAGAAGGTCCTTAAATCAGCAATAAAACTTTTAAAAGCTTCCAAATAAGGCTATAAAAGCAGAACTTCCATAATAGCAAAAACAAATAAAAACGGGGGAATAACAATATGTTAAGTAAATTAGAGTCAATACTCATGCCTTTGGCAGAGCGAATCGGAAAGAACAAGTATCTTATTGCAATTCGTGACGGCTTCCTGCTGTCCATGCCGCTGTTAATCGTGGGTTCCTTTTTCCTGCTCATTGCCAATTTCCCGATTCCCGGGTGGACAAATTTCTGGGCAAGGTTCTTTGGGGAGAACTGGGATGCCTACTTTGCCAAGCCAACCGATGCCACGTTCTCAATCATGGCAATGCTGGCAGTCGTTGGAATCGGCTATTCCTTTTCCGAACAGATGAAGGTAGATAAGCTGTTCGGTGCTGCTGTATCACTGGTATGCTGGTTCTTGATCATGCCTTATAAGATCATGGTAAATGATACTGCTGTGTCCGGCATTCCCCTGGGCTGGGTGGGTTCCAAGGGAATCTTCGTAGGAATTATTGTAGCGTTCTTATCTGTACACATTTATGCGTGGGTCAATAAAAAAGGGTGGATCATCAAGATGCCTGACGGTGTTCCTCCTACAGTGGCAAAGTCTTTCTCTGCCCTGATTCCTGCCGGAATTTCCGTGCTGGTGTTCTTCATTATAAATATTATTTTTGCCATGACTCCATATGATAACGCATTCAACTTTGTGTTTACCATCCTGCAGACTCCTCTCCTTAAGCTTGGCAACACCCTTCCGGCTATGGTAATCGCTTATATCTTCCTCCATCTCTTCTGGTTCTTCGGAGTAAACGGCGGTTCCGTGGTAGGCGCGGTATTCAATCCTATCCTTCAGACCTTGTCTGCGGAGAACCTGGCTGCATTCCAGGCAGGCCAGCCGCTGCCCAATATTATATCCCAGCAGTTCCAGGATCTGTTTGCCACGTTTGGCGGCTGCGGCTCCACGTTGTCGCTGTTGATTGCAATGCTATTTTTCTGCCGCTCCAAGCGTATTAAAGAGTTAGGGAAACTGGCATTTATCCCTGGCCTTTTCGGAATCAATGAACCCATTGTGTTCGGCCTTCCCATCTTACTGAACCCAATGATACTCATTCCTTTCATGCTGGTGCCCACCATCAACATTGTGATTTCCTACTTCTGCATGAGCATCGGCCTGGTTCCTCTGTGCTCTGGTGTAGCAATCCCGTGGACCATGCCTGTCATCCTTTCCGGGTTCCTTGCAACCGGCTGGCAGGGCGCCGTGCTTCAGCTGATTCTTCTTGTTCTGGGCGTATTCATCTATATGCCGTTCATCAAGATGATGGATAAACAGTACATGGAAGAAGAGTCCAGGAAAACTGAGAAAACCGACGACGACGATATTGATCTTAACGATCTTTCTTTTGATGATTTATAAAATGAGGTATATGGTATGAAGCTTATTATGATATATGACCAGATTCAGTCAGGACTTGGAACTAAGGACGACACCAAGGTTCCTCTTACAGGGAAAAAAGAGCCCATCGGACCAGCAATCATGATGGAGCCTTTCTTAAAACAGGTGGACGGACACATCCTGGCCTGCCTGTGCTGCGGCAATGGCACTTACCTTGCCGATCCTATGGAGGTCAGCCGCAAGCTTTGTGCCATGGTGAACAAGCTGCAGCCGGATGTGGTAATGTGCGGGCCAGCCTTTAACTATGCGGACTACGCGCAGATGTGTGCTAAAGTGGCCTGCGATATCAACGCCACCACCAAGGCAAAGGCATTTGCAGCCATGTCTGTGGAGAATGCGGATACCATTGCAGCTTATAAGGATAAAGTATCGATTGTGGAGACGCCGAAAAAGGGCGGTCTGGGCCTTAATGATGCCTTAAGAAATATGTGCACTCTGGCCAGGGCCCTGGCCGACGGTGCGGACACTTCGGAACTGATTCAAGAATTCTGTTTTAAATAAAAGGAGGCCTTTGCCATGTGGGGGATAATAGCAACCTGGCGTATGGCCGTAGAAGGGATTGCAAAGGGAGCTGAGATGCTAAAGGAATGCGGCGACGCAGGAGATGCCATTGAGTTAGCCATCTGCCAGGTGGAGGACTTCCCTTATTATAAATCCGTGGGCTACGGCGGACTGCCTAATGAGGAAATGGAAGTGGAAATGGACGCTGCCTATATGGATGGCAACACACTGGATATAGGAGCTGTGGCTGCTATCAGGGACTTTGCCAATCCGGTGTCCATTGCCAGACGCTTAAGCCAGGAGAAAGTCAACAGCATGCTGGTGGCTGAAGGGGCTGAGAAATTCGCCCACAAGGAAGGCTTTGAGCGCAAGAATATGTTGACAGACAGAGCCAGGGCACATTACAGGAAGCGGGTAAAGGAGATGGCGGCCAAGGCCGCAGCTAAGGAGCTTAAACCTTATTCCGGCCATGACACCGTGGGTATGGCCTGCCTGGATGGGAACGGCAAGATGACGGCAGCCACCTCAACCAGCGGCCTGTTCATGAAGAAAAAGGGCCGGGTAGGCGATTCTCCTATATCCGGTTCCGGCTTCTATGCCGACAGCAAGAAAGGAGCTGCCAGCGCCACCGGCCTGGGGGAAGATCTGATGAAAGGCTGCATTTCTTATGAGATCGTCCGGCTTATGGGAGAAGGAATGCATCCTCAGGAAGCCTGTGAGACAGCGGTGAACCGTTTGGATGGGGAACTTCGGGAACGTCGGGGCGAAGCCGGTGACATATCCCTCATTGCCATGAATCCTAAGGGGGAGTGGGGCGTTGCCACAAATATTGAAGGATTTTCTTTCGCAGTGGTTACGGAGGAACTGGAACCCACGGTTTACCTGGTAACCCGCGGGGAGGGCGGCCGCTGCACTTATAAGAAAGCCTCTGAGGAATGGATGGAAAATTATATGAAGACGCGTATGGCGCCTATAGAGGAATAAGATATGGGATATGGAACGATTGAAAATGAATCAGATCAAAAGATCCTGGACTGCGTGGACCGGTTAAAGGACCGGTTCATCAGCAGTGTCCAGGACCTGGTACGCATTGACAGTGTGGAAAGGGAGGCCTGTGATGGGGCTCCCTTTGGCACTGGTGTGAAGCACGCATTGGAATACGCCCTGGATATCAGCGGGCAGCTGGGATTTGACACCGTGAACCTGGATCATTATATGGGATATGCCCAGTATGGCGTGGGAGAAGATTATGTCTGTGCCATCGGTCATGTGGATGTGGTTCCGGCAGGAGAAGGCTGGAAGCAGCCGCCTTTTAATGGCTATCTGGAAAACGGAATCATCTACAGCAGGGGAGTGCTGGACAATAAAGGACCGGTCATGGCATGCCTCTATGGCCTGGCCGCCATTAAAGAGGCAGGAGTTTCTCTTAAGAATCCGGTACGCATCATCTTCGGTTGCGACGAAGAATCCGGATTTGAGGATCTGAAATATTATCTCTCAAAGGAGAGACCGCCCCTTTATGGATTTACACCGGACTGCAAGTATCCGGTGGTTTACAGCGAGAGGGGAAGAGCTGTGGTGCGGATTAAAGCCAGTATGGTCCAGTTGGAGACATTCTTTGATTTTGTAAACAAATATTTTATCGGAGCCAGGAATACAGGCGACCGGTTGGGGATTGATTTTAGCCATGAGGAGTATGGCATAATGGAGATGCGGGGATATAAGCTGAGTGTAGCTCCGGACAGTCGATGCGGGGGGAAACAGGCGGCTTTTGATGCGACATTAAGCTATCCGGGCGGCGTTACCATAGAGGAAATCATGAATCGCATCTGCACTAAGGCCGGGGCAGAGGGACTTAAGGCCGAACTCATACTGAATTATGATCCGGTGGTATTCCCCAAAGACACCCCTATGGTAAAGGCCATGCAGGAGAGCTATGAACTGGTCACAGGCCAGGAGGGTACCCCTGTAACCACAACAGGCGGCACTTATGCCAAAGCCATGCCGGGAATTGTCCCCTTTGGCCCAAGCTTCCCGGGTCAGAAAGGCATCAGCCACAATCCCAATGAGTGGATGAGTGTGGAAGACTTAATGACCAATGCTAAGATCTATGCACTGGCTCTGTACCGACTGGGACAATTATAGCCTGCTTTTTACCAGCATTCATTAGCAGGGAGAC
>DEYX01000253.1:0-645 GCA_002365025.1 Hungatella sp. UBA3147
ATGCCATTGAAGGGATGATGCCGGACCCATCCAGAATGCCGAAGGGGTGTAAATTCTTTGAGCGCTGTAAGTATTCTTCCGAAGAATGTGAATCAAATACCCCTTTGATGACTGCACTTGAGGGAACTCATCAGGTTCGGTGTTTCCGTTACAGCAATGGGCAGGGAGGTAATTAATATGCAGGAAAAAAAAGAGATGCTGAAGGTTGAGGGGCTTAAAAAATATTTTCAGACTCCTGCCGGGATGCTGCATGCAGTGGATGATGTAAACTTTTCTGTCCGGGAAGGTGAAACGTTAGGAGTAGTAGGGGAATCCGGATGCGGAAAATCTACAATGGGACGTACGATTTTACGCCTGCACGAGCCAACCGCAGGAAGTGTGTATTTTCAAGGGAAAGATATTACCGGTTATGACCGAAAGCGGTTAAAGGAATTAAGAAAGGACATGCAGATGATCTTCCAGGATCCATTTGCTTCCTTAAATCCGCGGATGACTGTAAGCGAAGCAATTATGGAACCGCTGCTGGTTCAGGGGCTTTATAAAGCAAAGGATCCGGCGATTCATGCCCAGGTAGATAAAATTATGGATCTGGTGGGTCTTGCAAAACGACTGGTGAATGTGTACCCGCATGAACTTGATGGCGGA
>DEYX01000253.1:824-13026 GCA_002365025.1 Hungatella sp. UBA3147
ATCGGCATTGCCAGAGCCCTGGCGGTAAATCCGAAATTTATTGTCTGTGATGAGCCGGTATCAGCCCTGGATGTATCCATTCAGGCGCAGATTTTGAATCTGATGCAGGATCTTCAGGATGAACTGCATCTGACCTATCTGTTCATTACTCATGATTTATCGGTTGTGAAGCATTTTGCCACGGACATTCTGGTTATGTATCTGGGGCAGATGGTCGAGATGGCACCGTCTAAGACGCTGTTTGAAAACCCGATGCATCCTTATACCCAGGCACTTTTATCAGCAATTCCTGTGCCCGATCCGGATTTTAAGATGGAACGAATTGCAATGAAAGGGGAGTTGACATCGCCGATCAATCCCGAACCGGGCTGCCGGTTTGCCAAACGCTGTCCCTATGTCAGCCAGGTATGTACCAGCCGGGAAATGGTATTAATAGAGATGGAGCCGGGGCATTTTGTCAGCTGTCAGATGGTTCAGAATCCATAGCGGGATAAATTCTGGAATAGTCCAGTGTTTATAAAAAAAGAGAGGAGTTATCGTATGAAAAAGACATGGAAAAAAGTTGCAGCTTTGATACTAGTAGCAGCAGTATCTGTATCGGCTGCAGGGTGCGGCGGTTCCGGCGCAGACAAGGAAGTAAAAGGCAATGCCCAGACGTTCGGCGAAAAACCGGCAGCTGGGGCAGATACCGGTTCAGGAGAGTACAAAGACACACTGACCTGGGCTCAGGGAGCTGATATCACATCATTGGATCCTCATCAGGGCAAAGAAACTACGGCTGTTCAGGTAACCAAGCATATCTTTGATACATTGACGGTGGTAAATCCTGAGACCGGTGTACTGGAACCCTCGTTGGCAGAAAGCTGGGAGCAGACTTCTGATACCAGTTATAGATTTAAGCTTCGCCAGGATGTAAAATTTCATGATGGTTCCCAAATGACAGCAGAGGATGTGAAATTTTCTCTGGAACGTGCAATTAAATCTGCAGCAGTGTCTTATATTGTAGACTTTATCGATACGGTCAATGCTGTGGATGAGCATACGGTGGAAATTACCCTGGATGCCCCATATGCACCGGCACTTCGTAATTTGTCTGTCCCCTTTGCGGCAATTGTCCCTAAGAATGCAGTAGAACAGGACGAAGAGGGATTTAAGCTTCATCCAATTGGCTCCGGTCCCTACAAATTTGTTGATTGGAAGCAGGGAGATTCTGCCCGGCTGGAAGCATTTGACGAATATTGGGGAACTCCGGCGGCGACCAGAAATCTGGTGATGCGCGTTATTCCTGAGGCATCCCAGAGAACGATTGCACTGGAAACGGGAGAAGTGGATCTGGCCTATGATATCTTACCTAATGATATAGCCAAGATCAATGATAATCCTAAGCTGGCGCTGTTTGAAGCCCCATCACTGTCTTGTTACTATATCTCCATGAATATGAATAAGGTACCATTTGACAATTCAAAAGTCAGAGCGGCACTTAACTATGCCATAGATCGCCAGACACTGATTGATACGATTGCCTGCGGTGCCGGTCAGCCTGCGGATGCGATCATCGCACCATTGGTATTTGGCTACTATAGCCCGGGTGCCTATGAGTATAATCCGGAGAAAGCAAAGGAATTACTGGCAGAAGCAGGTTATCCGGATGGATTTACCACCAGCATCTGGGTAAATGATAATCAGGCCCGGGTTGAGATCTGTCAGGCGATCCAGGCTATGCTTCAGGATGTCGGCATCACCTGCAATTTGGAGGTGATGGAATTTGGAAGCTTTATCTCCCGTACCTCAGCCGGAGAGCATGACATGGGATACTTTGGCTGGGTAACATCAACCACCGATGCGGATTATACCTATTATTCTCTGGAGCATTCCAGTCAGCAGGGGGCAGCAGGAAACCGTTCCTTTATCAATGATCCGGGAATTGACAAGCTGATTGAGACCGGAAGAAGCAGTGCAGATGAACAGGTTCGTCTGAAAGCATATGAGGATCTGGCGGTTAAGTTAAAAGAAATCGGCAACAATGTACCGATTTACTACAATTCCATCACAGTGGGCGCCAGTGCAAAAGTAGGGAATTTTGTGATCGATCCGATCGGGTACCATAAGCTGGATCAGGTAAAGGTAACAAAATAATGTTGCGGAAACAAGGATAAAAAGGACAGGAGGGTACTGCATGGTATGTGGTACCCTGCTTGTGTGAATCAAATATATAAATTTAGGAGACGAGAAAATGAGATTAGCAAATTTGACCTGGCCCAAAGCAGAGCGGTATTTTAAAGAAAATGATATGGCACTGGTATCCATAGGAAGCATCGAGTGCCATGGAAGACATCTGCCTTTAGGAACGGACACCATAATACCGGACCGGATTTTGGAACTGATCGAAGCAAAGAACGATATTCTGATTGCGCCCACCATTCCTTATGGAGCCTGCCAGTCGCTGGCGGATTATCCGGGTACCGTGAATATTGACATGGAGGTGCTGTATCAATTTTTATACCAGGTGATAGACAACCTGTACCGTCATGGAGCCAGGAAGATTCTTGTACTCAACGGTCACGGCGGCAACATTAAGGTAATAGAACGGGTTGGACTGGACTTTCAAAAAAAAGGAGCCATGGTAGTCATGTTAAACTGGTGGCTGATGGCATGGGATATGAATCCAGCCTGGAAGGGTGGTCATGGAGGGGGAGAGGAAACTGCTGGCGTTATGGCTGTGGATCCAGATCTGGTTGATGCTTCAGAAATCGGTGGTCCCCTGGTACTGAAAAATATAAATGAGAATCTGGTCGCTACCGGTTTTCGTTCCATTCGTTTCAAAGGAGTAGAGTTCGAAGTTCTGCGCTCAACACCGGAAGTGACGGATAACGGTTGGATTGGACCTGATCATCCCAATACGGCAACTGTGGAATGGGGGATCGAGATGATTCAGACGACTGCAGACTATGTAGTGGATCTGATTGAGGAACTGAAGACAGTCGAGTTATCGTAAATTTATAAAGGAGAATGTGGAATGGATAAAAATCAGACACTGCAGATGATCGGAGCGATATCGGATGCCAATGGGGTATCAGGATTTGAGGATCTGGTGTTGGAAACAGTGCGGAAACATGCGGGTGGACTGGGGAGCTTTGAGGAAGACAGCCTGCGTAACCTCTACATATACCGGAAGGAAAACAAGGGAGGACGGATGATCGTTCAGCTGGATGCCCATAGTGATGAGGTAGGTTTCATGGTACAGGCCATTCGCCCGGATGGAACTCTGCAGATGATAACTTTAGGAGGCTGGGTAAACAGCAATATTCCGGCCCACCGGGTTTGGGTTAGAAATGCAGACGGAGAATATATTCCAGGGATTACTGCCAGCACGCCGCCTCATTATATGACCGAGGCACAGCGGAATGCACCTCCGGATATCCGGGATATCACCGTGGATATCGGAGCTGTATCACGAGAGGAGGCGGTTGAAAAATTTCATATCCGGATCGGAGAGCCGATTGCACCGGATGTAAGTTTTGAATACCAGGAAAAGCACGATCTGATGATCGGCAAGAGCTTTGACTGCCGGTTGGGCTGTGCTTCTATAATAAGTACGTTACAGGAACTGGAAGGAATGGAGCTTGATGTGGATGTGATTGGGGGATTTGCTTCCCAGGAGGAGGTAGGTGTCCGCGGAGCCAGTCTGACCTGCCAAAAGATTAAACCGGATATAGCGATTGTATTTGAAGGCTGTCCGGCAGATGATACCTGTGTGGCAGCCTATGAGGTACAGACAGCTATTAAGCGGGGACCAATGCTTCGCCATATCGATGCCAGAATGATTACCAATCCACGATTTCAGCGGTATGCTCTGGATTTGTGCAAAGAGCTTGGGATTCCGGTACAGGAGGCAGTACGCCGGGCCGGAGCAACCAACGGTGCAGCCATTCATTTGTCCAATCAGGGAGTTCCTACAATTGTGATCGGAATACCGGTACGGTATGCTCATACCCATTATGGTATTTCTTCTTATGATGATTATCAGAATGGCGTACGGTTGGCCTGTGAAATTTTGAAGCGTTTGAATGAAATGGTGATCCGCAGTTTTTAAGATGATGAAAAAGGATCCGGAGGATAACCATATGAAAAAAGCCACTGGAGAGCCCAGGCTTTCCAGTAGCTTTTATGATTAATCCATCTCTTCTTCCACAATGGTAGTAGTTTCATCGGCCAGTTCTTTCATCGCTTCTCCGGTGGACTTCGCCGCTTCTTTTGCCGCATCCATCCCATCCTTTGCTGCTTCTTTTACTGCTTCGGCAGCAGTTTCCGCTGTTTCTTTTATCGTATCTGCAGTCTCTTTGGCTTTTTCTGCCAGCTGGTCTGCGGCTCCGGCAGCGTAATCCAAACCGCCATCTTCCGTAAACTCATCGTCGTCTAAAAACTCATCTGTCTGTTCTTTTGCAGAGTCAAACATGTCCTTTGCGGTAAATGCCACGGCTGAAGCCGCTTCCTTTGCCGTATCAGAGACAATGCTCGCTGCATCCTTAACTAAGTTTCTTGCTGCACTTACCGCATCCTTGGCAGCGTCTGCCATATGGTCAGCGGCAACCTTAAATTCATCCTTATTGGCATGCAAAGAAACATAGTTGCGGTTCATCGTGCTGTCAATTTTGGAAATGTCGTCATTTCCCTCATCCTCAAAATCGTGAAAATTTTCTTCCAGTTCTTTGTGGAAGGATTTGTATTTCGTAAAGTAAGAGATGCCGGCAGCAACAACGCCGGCCACAGTGGCTAGTGCCACGAATTTTCCAAACCCATTACCCTTTTTTGCCATTTGAAACACTCCTTTCCTTATTACCGTCCATGTATTCTGGGCATAGAGGTATGCCTGCAAGGTGCTTCCTTGACACGGCTTATGCTTGATGGGCATAATGGTGCGCTTGTAAGGCGCTTCATTCTCTTAGTTATTGTAATACGTTCATCCGAAAAAATAAAGGTATATAATAAGAAAATTTCTATAAACTATGTAAGTAAAGGAGAAAATCGTACAAATATGGTAAAAATGTAAAAAAAATATAAAGTTAGCACTCAACTATTGACAGTGCTAATAATGAGTGATATAACTTAGTATGTGAATAAAATAAAACTTCTTTCGGATGGCCAAAGAAAGAAATAATAAGCAGAAAGTTATGAGGAGGAATTGCAATGAAATTAGTACCATTATTTGACAAAGTTGTGTTAAAACCATTGGTTGCAGAGGAGACAACAAAGTCCGGTATTGTTCTGCCGGGTCAGGCAAAAGAGAAGCCGCAGCAGGCGGAAGTCATCGCAGTAGGACCTGGCGGTCTGGTAGACGGCAAGGAAGTTACCATGCAAGTTAAAGTGGGCGATAAAGTAATCTTCTCCAAGTATTCAGGAACAGAGATAGAGACCGGAGAAGAGAGCGAGAAATATGTGATCGTTAAACAGAATGATATATTAGCAGTGATTGAATAATCAGGAAGGCGATACCGCTTCGTAAGGTTTTAGATAGTACGTATATTTATTTTAACAGAAAACTGGAGGAATGAATCATGGCAAAGCAGATTAAATATGGCGTAGATGCCAGAAAAGCACTTGAATCTGGAGTGAATCAGTTAGCAGATACTGTTCGTGTAACATTAGGGCCTAAGGGCAGAAACGTTGTACTGGATAAATCTTTTGGCTCACCGCTCATCACAAATGACGGTGTTACCATTGCAAAGGAAATCGAGCTGGAAGATGCTTTTGAGAATATGGGCGCTCAGCTTGTTAAAGAAGTTGCAACTAAGACCAATGACGTAGCAGGAGACGGTACTACCACAGCTACCGTTTTAGCCCAGGCTATGATCAATGAAGGAATGAAGAACCTGGCAGCAGGTGCAAACCCAATCGTTTTAAGAAAGGGTATGAAAAAAGCGACTGAAGCAGCAGTAGAAGCAATTGCAAAGATGAGCGAGCCGATCAAAGGCAAGGCATCCATCGCAAGAGTAGCAGCTATTTCCGCATCAGATGATGAGGTTGGCGAGATGGTAGCTGACGCTATGGAGAAGGTTTCCAACAACGGCGTTATTACCATTGAAGAATCAAAGACCATGAAGACAGAGCTGGATCTTGTGGAAGGTATGCAGTTTGACAGAGGTTATATTTCTGCTTATATGTGCACCGATATGGAGAAGATGGAAGCTAATTTAGATGATCCATACATTCTTATTACCGATAAGAAGATCTCAAACATTCAGGAGATCCTTCCTTTATTAGAGCAGGTAGTTCAGTCCGGCGCAAGACTTCTCATCATCGCAGAAGATGTGGAAGGCGAGGCTTTAACAACCTTAATCGTTAATAAATTAAGAGGAACCTTCAATGTAATCGCTGTAAAGGCTCCAGGCTATGGCGACAGAAGAAAAGAGATGTTACAGGATATCGCTGTTTTAACGGGCGGTACTGTGATCTCTGATGAACTGGGATATGAGCTTAAGAATGCTACTCTTGATCTTTTAGGACGTGCAAAATCCGTAAAGGTTCAGAAGGAAAATACCGTAATCGTAGACGGCTGCGGAGATAAAGAAGCAATCACTGCAAGAATCGGCCAGATCAAAGGCCAGATCGAAGAGACTACTTCTGATTTTGACAGAGAAAAATTACAGGAAAGACTTGCTAAATTATCCGGCGGTGTAGCAGTAATCCGAGTAGGCGCTGCAACAGAAACCGAGATGAAGGAAGCAAAACTCCGTATGGAAGATGCTTTATCTGCAGCAAGAGCGGCAGTTGAGGAAGGCGTTATCGCAGGCGGCGGTTCTGCTTACGTTCATGCCATCAATCAGATTGAAGAACTTGTTAAACATTTAGAAGGCGATGAGAGAACCGGCGGAAAGATCATCTTAAAGGCTCTTGAATCCCCATTATACCATATTGTAGCCAATGCAGGACTGGAAGGAAGCGTCATCATCAATAAGGTGAGAGAGTCTAAGGTTGGAACCGGCTTTGACGCATACAAGGAAGAATACGTAGATATGGTAGAAGCAGGCATCCTGGATCCGACAAAGGTAACCAGAAGCGCCCTTCAAAATGCTACAAGTGTTGCATCTACCTTATTGACAACAGAGTCCGTTGTTGCTAATATTAAAGAAAAAGCACCTGCAATGCCAGCCCCAGGCGGAATGGATATGATGTAACCTTCACGTAAGCAATGAGCAGTGCGAAACAGAACATGAAAAAATTTACGTTGTGCCTGCACATAAGAAAATTTTTCCATGTTCTGTTTCATAGGGCGAACGCCCGTGAGCGAGTAAAGCCAAAGGCTTTACTCGCTGCACTGCGGACTTCCGGTACCCCACCCATATCCTAAATCAGGATAAGCTCATCCCCCGTAAGTGCCATGCAGGAAACAAGAAAGGACCCAAATCGTTATGAATGAAATGTATGCAGAATGGCTAGTGAAGCGAAAATCACCAGCCTATACCATGTTGATAAAAATTGCGATGGGAATCCTATGCGTAATTGCATTTTTCCTCTCCATGTCTCCGGTTTTCGGAATCTTTGGAGTGCTTATTCTGCTTGCAGCCGCAGCTGCCACTTACTTTGTATTCCGCAACAGCGAAGTAGAATTTGAATACTTATTTGTGACCAACACTCTATCCATTGACCGGATCTACGGCAGAAGCAAGAGAAAGAAGGCCTGGGAAGGCTCCATGGAAGGGATCCAGATCGTAGCTCCCACCGGTTCCACAGAGGCCAGGGATCATGAAACAAAAAACATGAAACTACTGGATTTTTCATCCCGCGTACCGGGAGCAAAGACTTATACATTAATCAGCCAGTCCGGTGCTGAAGCAACAAAGATCATATTTGAACCTAACGATAAGCTGCTCCAGTGCATGAGGATGACAGCGCCCCGTAAGGTTGTGAAAGAAGTATAACGAAAAAGGAATCAGTCGGTTTTGCAAAAAACCGCCCGGTTCCTTTTTCGTTACAGGAGAGACTTCTTTACTGTCCATGAGTGACGGAAAGAAACCGGAAAATGTCCGTTGACAACCCCTGTAAAATTTGTTAAACTATGTAACTAACAAGTAAAAAGACTTATTAGTTTCATTAATAAAAATATAAAGAAGGAGAGGAAAAGTTAATGGGTACAATAATTGGCGAAGGCATTACTTTTGATGATGTGCTGTTAGTTCCGGCTTATTCAGAGGTTATTCCTAATCAGGTTGACTTAACGACCAACCTTACAAAAACCATCAAGCTCAATATTCCGCTTATGAGTGCAGGCATGGATACCGTTACCGAGCATCGCATGGCAATTGCCATGGCAAGACAGGGAGGTATCGGAATTATCCACAAGAATATGTCCATTGAAGAGCAGGCAGAAGAGGTTGATAAGGTAAAGAGGTCAGAAAACGGCGTCATAACGGACCCATTCTATCTTTCCCAGGAGCATACATTAAAAGATGCGGATGATCTTATGGGTAAGTTCCGCATTTCCGGAGTGCCGATCACAGAAGGAAAAAAACTGGTGGGAATCATCACCAACCGGGACTTGAAATTCGAAGAGGATTTCAGCAGGAAGATCAAGGAGTGTATGACTTCTGAAAACCTGGTAACAGCCAGAGAAGGCATCACCCTTATGGAGGCAAAAAAGATCCTTGCAAAAGCAAGGGTAGAAAAGCTTCCGATCGTTGATGAAGACTTTAATTTAAAGGGCCTTATCACCATCAAGGATATTGAAAAGCAGATCAAATATCCGTTGTCCGCAAAAGATGGACAAGGAAGACTTCTGTGCGGAGCTGCCGTAGGAATTACAGCCAACGTTCTTGACCGTGTCGACGCCCTGGTAAAGGCAAAAGTGGATGTGGTAGTTTTAGACTCCGCTCACGGACATTCCGAGAATGTTCTCCGCTGCGTAAAAATGATCAAAGAAGCTTATCCGGCGCTTTCCGTCATTGCAGGAAATGTAGCAACCGGAGAGGCCACAAAGGATCTCATAGAAGCAGGAGCTGATGCAGTGAAGGTAGGAATCGGTCCTGGATCTATTTGTACTACCCGGGTGGTTGCCGGCATCGGCGTTCCCCAGATCACGGCTGTTATGAACTGCTATGCAGTTGCTAAGGAATATGGCGTACCAGTCATAGCTGACGGCGGAATCAAGTATTCCGGAGATTTAACAAAAGCCATTGCAGCCGGCGGAAGCGTATGTATGATGGGAAGCATGTTTGCCGGATGCGACGAAAGCCCGGGAACTTTTGAACTGTATCAGGGCAGAAAATATAAAGTATACCGTGGTATGGGTTCCATTGCTGCCATGGAAAACGGAAGCAAAGACCGCTACTTCCAGACGGATGCCAAAAAGCTGGTTCCGGAAGGCGTGGAAGGCCGTGTGGCTTACAAAGGATTGGTAGAAGATACCGTATTCCAGATGCTTGGCGGCTTGAGGTCCGGTATGGGATACTGCGGAGCAATGAATATTAAGACCATGCAGGAAACCGGAAGATTCATAAAGATTACGGCAGCTTCCCTTAAGGAAAGCCATCCTCATGACATCCATATCACAAAGGAAGCACCAAACTATAGCATTGATGAATAAATAGCTGCCTGATGAACCGAAGGTAAATCTAATATATCATTAACAAAGAGGTGGAGATCATAAATGATTCTCCACCTCTTTGATTACGAGGGCAATGGATTCCGTTAAAGTCAGGTTTTCACAGCCCACTACATAATGATTGCATTTGTTCACCGGTATAAGGATCTTATAAGCATGGCTTTTTCCGATGGCCTCAGCCATGGCTGGAGTGATCTCTCCCAGGAGAGAATCGGCAATGACGATCCCAATAGGACCGATGATAATATCTGCATCCCGGCTGGCTACAAGGACCGGATTCTCACCGGTTGCTCCTGCATCGGCTCCTGCCTTTAACATGGCAGAAGTGGCAATGGAATTGGTCCCGATGGCAATGACTGAAAGACTGGGAAAGGACTTTTTTAACTGAGCGATGACAGACTGCCCCATTTTGCCGCCCTGCCCGTCAATAATAACGATTTTCATGTCTTCGTCCTCCTTATCCCTCTATTGTATTATAGGGAAGGACAGAAATCAAGTGAAAGCCCAGGCGGGCAGTCTGATAAGGGGCCATCTTCAGCCGGAAAGCTTAAGCTTTTGCAACTTCATCTTCCTTAATAAACAGGCTTGTAATGATAAATCCGGCAATGTAAGCGATCACCAGGCCCATAAAATAATTGAGCATATTAACAGGGCTGCTCATGATGGGAATGGCTAACAGGCCCGAAGGGCTCCAGGCAATGCTCCTTACATGCATGAGCATCACATAGGCACCGCCGAATCCGGCTCCCAATCCTGCAGTTATGAAAGGTTTACCAAGCGGAAGAGTAACTCCATAAATAAGCGGTTCGCCGATGCCTAAGAATCCGGAAGGCAGTGCACCGATGATAACGCTCTTTAAGCGTTTGTTTCCGCTTCGTTTTGCTTTTAAATAGATGGCAATGGCTGCACCTACCTGCCCAGCACCTGCCATGGCCAGGACCGGGAATAAGGAGACTCCGCCCATTTGTTCCAGCTGAACCGCATAGATGGGAACCAGCCCATGATGCAGTCCCAAAAGGACCAGGGGAAGGAATACGGCTGACATAATGTAACCGGATAAAACGCTGACGACCGGATTAGCGGAATTTACAAGGAGGGATAATGCCCAGACAAGCCCGTCAGATAAAAAGCCGGCAGCCGGCATCAGCACCAGTACAAACAAGGTTCCGGTGATCAGAATGCTTAAGAATCCGGTCAGCATGATATCAAGGACATCGGGAACATGTTTGCGCACCCAGCGTTCTACTTTGGAGAGGACCCAGACACCGATGATCACGCCGATGATCCCGCCCTTGCCGCTAATTAAGGTTGAGCTGTTTGGGATCTGCTCATTGTAAAGACCAAAGAACTTTGATATGTCCGTGATCTGTGACATAATGCTCATAGAACCGATCATGCCGCCCAGGGCAGGCGTTGCTCCAAAGCTTTTTGCTGCATTGACACCGGTAAAAATTGAAAAATAACCGAGAAATGCACCGCCGAACAGCTTTAACATGGTGATAAGAAGAGTCCAGAAGCTGCCTCCCAATATCTGCGCTTCCACGCCCTGGCCGATGATATTGGCAACGCCGTTGCATAAACCGGCTGCAACGATAGCAGGAATCATCGGAATAAAGATATCGGAGATAACCCGTATGCTGCTCCTTAACCCGTTTCCTTTCTGGCCGGCCTTTACGGCTTCTTTGTTTTCCTGCCAGGAAGCATTGGCGGAGAGCCCTTTGCCGCCAAGTTCACTTGGGATCCCCAGGCCGAGGCAGATATCCATGAGCTTTCTGGCCTTTCCAGGTCCGACGACCACCTGAACATCGATTCCGTTTGCAACCAGGCCAAGAACTCCGGAAATCTCTTTCAGTTCCTTCTCCAGCACCAGATCAGGATTCTTTACCTTTAAACGAAGGCGTGTCATGCAGCTGGCCGCGGCTGCAACATTTTCTTTCCCTCCCGATAATTCCAGGATCTTTTGAAGCAATACTTCATTTGTCATAATAGATACCTCCATAGTTGAAATGAATAAATTGATAGTTAATCAGAATCCCTTTTCATGCATGCGCGGATATGCCCGCGGGATTCTTTTAATTTCTTTTCTGCTTCTTTTGGCCCTGCGCCTGTTCGTTTCATTGCTATGGCTAACTTCACGCTCCCTCCTGCTTCTTCTAACAGTCTTCTGGCCTCATCACGTGTTATTTCTGTGGCAGCCATCAGGATGTTTTCTGCCCGGGAGCGCAGCTTCTCATTGCTCTGCACCACATCTGCCATCAGGTTCTGGTATGCTTTTCCGATGCCCACCATGGCTCCGGTGCTGATCATGTTAAGTATCATCTTCTGGGCGGTCCCGGCTTTCAACCGTGTGCTGCCGGTCAAAACCTCCGGCCCTACCACCGGTTCGATGGCCAGGTCTGCATAAGATCCAATGAGGCTTCCCTCATTACAGGCTATGGATACGGTCCGGCAGCCTATGCTTTTTGCATAGCTTAAAGCAGCCGATACATAGGGCGTCCTTCCGCTGGCCGCTATGCCCACCACCACATCTTTTGGGGATAAGGGCAGGGCTTTTAAATCTTCAATGCCAAGGGACTCAGAGTCCTCGGCTCCTTCCACTGACTG
>DEYX01000253.1:13118-29746 GCA_002365025.1 Hungatella sp. UBA3147
CTGACTGCCTGATGGCCCTGTCCCCGCCAGCAATCAGGCCGATGACCATACCCGGGTCAACCCCAAAGGTGGGAGGGCATTCGGAACTGTCTAAGATACCGAGTCTCCCGCTGGTCCCTGCTCCCATGTAGATGAGCCGGCCTCCGGCCTCAAAAGCTTCACAGACCCATTCCACTGCTTTGGCAGTCTGCGGCAGGACTTTTTCCACAGCCTCCGCTACCTTCCGGTCTTCCTGGTTCATAGCCGTCACCAGTTCGAAAGGTGTCATGGTGTCTAAATCCATGGTATCAGGATTACGGCTTTCTGTTGTCATCTTGCTTAAATCTACCATGATTGATTTCCTCCTCATTATACGCTTCGTCGAAAGGTTCAAAATACGACGGATTTTTCTTGGAAATGTGCGTTTTGCGCCACTGCGACAGGGAATATTGGCTGTTGTGGTTGGCGTATGCAGTATACAGAATATCAATGATGTTTAGCTGGCTGATCCTGCTTCCCATGGCTCCGCTCCGAAAGATGGATTCGTTGGCAGCCACATAAAGGTTGTAATCCGCCATTTCCGAAAGCGGTGAAACGGCAAAACGGGTGATCAGGATGAATTTTGCCCCTACCTGCTGCATGGTCCTGGCGCACTCGATCATTTCCATGGTCCTGCCTGAATAGGAGATCATCAGTCCTAAATCATCCCGGCTCATGTTACGGGCCTGCAAAAGCTGGGAATGCCAGTCATCATTTAAGATGCAGGGCTTATTGATCCGCAGGAATTTTAAATAGGCATCCCGGGCCACCAGAAGGGAAGAACCGATTCCGAATAAACAGATGGTTCGGCATTGGCATAAGAGATCAATGCAGTTTTTAAGGGCGGATACATCGGTTAAATTTCTGGTATCCTCTAAGGAGGCGATGTTTTTATATGTAATTTTGTCGACGATCTGTTCCAGAGTATCGTTCTCTGTAATCTCCTCCATCCTTTCCCTGGTATTTTCCTGCCGGATGGCCAGTTCACAGATCAGGGCAGCCTTCATTTCCTTGTACCCGGAGAAACCAAGTTCATGACATAACCGGATAACGGTGGAAGAGGAAGAAAACCCTTTTTCTGCCAGAGCGTGGACGGAAAGCTTCACCGCCTGTTCCGGCGTGTCTAACAGGTACCGTACGACGCCGGTCTCTGCAACACTCATCTCTTTTTGATATTCTCGCAAACGAACCAGTACACTTTTCATTTTTATTTCCCCTTGTTGTGGTATTAGTATATGCAGCTTGGATTAATAGTTCAAGACATAAGGCTTCTTATGAAACTTTATACCATACATTGGAGGAAATGTATGGTTTTTGTCTTGTCCTATGCCAAAAATTGGGCAATTTGTTGACCTATATATAAGATAAGTCTATAATGGGAGTATTAGAACCCTTACGTTTAAGGAGGTCATTGATGAAAGCGGACTTTCATATGCATTCCTGTTTTTCTGACGGAAGTGAAACCATAATGCAAATTTACTCCCTGGCAAAGGAGCAGGGCCTTGGGGCAGCAGCCATAACGGATCATGATACGGTATTAGGTCTTAAAGAAGAAGAAGAGGCGTCTAAAAAGTACTGTATTCCTTATATACCGGCTGCAGAGTTTACGGCTGCAGAGAATGGAATGAAATTTCATGTGATGGGATATGGGATCGATCCGGAGAATCCGGAGCTGCGTAGGTATTCCATCAGCTTTCTTGAACAGATGAATGAACGATCAAGGCATCAGATCTTAAAGATGCAGCAGGCTGGAATGGAGATTGAAGAAAAAGAATTTTTCAAAAAGGCAGGAGGCGGACCGCTTTACCGGGCGAAGCTTTTAGGAGTTCTGGCTGACCATGGACTCCTTAGAAGAGAAGATATTATGAAGAGCCTGCCCCTTTATTTTGGAAAAGGAGCCCCCTATGAGGAAGAGGATCGTTTTTCTTATAGAAGTTTTTATAAGATATGTGGAATGATAAAGGATGCTGGGGGAAATGTGGTTTTGGCTCATCCCGGGAAAATAAAGAGAAAGAACAGACAGCTTTATGATGCCCTTTTAAGAGAAGAATGTCTGGATGGCGTTGAAGTGTACCATCATGATAACCCGGAGGAGGTCCGGGCCGAATTATTGGCTGTGGCAGAAAACCGGCATTTAATGGTCACCGGCGGCAGCGATTACCACGGTATTTACATGAAGAAGCCAGCTCTTCCGGGGGCTGAGAAGCTGCCGGAAGAACTGGCGGTAGGATTAAAGCATCTGTTAACCGGCTACTTCTCCCTGTGAGGAAGCCTTCCCCGGAAGAACCGTTTTTTCAGTTCTGAAAGGTGGAATGGAATCAGAGGATAAATATAACTTTTTCCGGCTATGGTCTTATTAAACACAATTGCGCCTATGGAAAGCGCAACGCCGCCCACGAATCCCCAGAAATTCAGCAGGGCGGTGGTGATCAGCATGATCAGACGCATGAATTTAAAAGCATAACCCAGCTCAAAGCTTGACTGGGAATAGTTGGCAATGGTCACAAAGGCCATATAAAGCATGGTCTCACTGTTAAACCAGCCGGATTTTACGGAATATTCACCCAATACAATACCGGCGATCACACTGAGGGGAGTAGTCAGCATGCTGGGAGTGTTGACAGCTGCAAGCCTCAGACCGTCAATGGCAAATTCCAGGATCAGGAGCTGAAAAAGCAGGGGAACCTGGGGCTGTTCCGATAAGCGGATAAATTGCAGCCAGGAAGGGATCATTTCCGGATTCTGCATAAAAAGCAGCCACATAGGTGTTAGATACAGGGTCAGAATGGAAATGACCAGGCGGGACAGCCTAAGGTAAGTCCCGGTCACAGGAGGAAAATAATAGTCATCGGCTTCCTCGATGATATCAAAGACAGAGGAAGGTAAAATCATGGCTGAGGGAGAGTTGTCCACCAGGATGATAATGTTTCCTTCCAGTATGGAAGCAGCGGCAGTATCCGGCCGCTCGGAATATTTGAATTTTGGGAAAGGGTTAAACCATTTATGGGGATAGATACACTCCGCAAGGCTTTCCTGGTTCATGGTAAGGGCATCGACTTTAAGCTTGCTGATCCGGTCCTTGATCATGGTTAAAAGATTTTCATCATGCCGTCCCTTGAAGTAGCAGATGGCGATATCCGTGTGGGAGCTTTCTCCGGCATTCATGACTTCTATGGTAAGCTTGGGATCACGGATCCTGCGGCGGATAAGAGCGGTATTAAAGACCAGGGTTTCCACAAATCCATCTCTTGATCCTCTTAGAACTTTGTCTTTTTCCGGCTCTGAGACGCTTCTGGCCGGATAACTGCGGCAGTCCACGGTAAGGCATTTATCGTACCCGTTAACGAACAGGCAGGATACTCCGGTCAAAAGCTGTTTGATCATGGTTTCATCGTCTTTTACAAGACCCACCTGACCATAAGGGAGAAACCTTTTGGAAAATTCATGGGCATCCGGCGGCATATCCTCAGCCGGAATGGATAATAAGTTGTCCAGGATCTTCTGCCACGCATCACTCTGGGTAAACCCTTCAATGAAGTAAAGGCAGGCTTCCTGTTCCCCGATATAAAAGGTCCGGTAAACGATGTCAAAGTTTCCGGCTACATCAATCTTGGTGTTTAAGTAGTTCATATTATTGGAAAGGCTGTTGGAAAATTCCATGGCGATTATCTCCTTGCAAATAAAAAGTGTCCATAGTGCGGGCGTTAATAAAATAAGTATGTGCATTTTCCATGAAATTATGTTTTATAAATTCTGTACGTATTCCGGGGACTTTCGACTTGATCTTGTATGAAAAGATATTAAAATGGCCCTTTTTTACAAAAAGTCTTTTAGTAAAATGTACTAAAAACGTTGACTTTTTAGGCAATAGATGGTATTATCGTCCATGTGAGAAGCACAAAGGAATTCCTAGTGTGCGTGATTTTGGCATGGGGATGCCAGGTAGCAGAACTGAATAATGTGACGGTTCAGATCGTGACGGGGGATTGCCTTCTGTGGGGGAAGGGCAATCCTCTATTAATTTAAAAAAATTTGATACAAGAGAAGGATTTACATATAATATCATGTAAAGATGAGGAGGAATTTTATGTGGAAGAAAATCAGGAGAGATAAGCGCGTCCGCAATGCAATGACGACCGTGGCAGTTGTAGTCTCCGCACTTTTACAGACCTATGTTATCCAGGCGTTTATTAAGCCTGCAGGTCTTCTGTCAGGAGGATTTACGGGCATTGCAATTTTAGTTGACCGGGTGACGTCCCTGTATGGGTTTAATATTTCTACTTCCCTGGGCATGATCGCTTTGAACATTCCGGTTGCATGGGCCTGCAGCAGGAATATCAGCAAACGGTTTACTTTTTTTTCCCTGATGCAGGTTTTTTTAACCAGTGCATTTTTAAGGATTTTTAATTTTTCACCTATATTTGATGACAGAATTTTAAATGTTATTTACGGCGGTGTCCTCTATGGGTTTGGCATTGTTCTTGCTCTTCGCGGCAATGCTTCCAGCGGGGGAACGGATTTCATCGCCCTGTATGTTTCCAATAAGACGGGCAATTCCATCTGGTCCGAGGTTTTTATAGGAAATGTGCTTTTGCTTTGTATTTTCGGTGGAATCTTCGGATGGGATTATGCAGGGTATTCCATTTTGTTCCAGTTCGTAGGAACGAAGGTTATCTCCACCTTTCATCACAGATATGAAAGAGTTACCCTTCAGATCACCACAGTAGAGGGGCCAAAGCTTGCGAGTAAATACGTAGAGGCATTCCATCATGGAATATCCTGCGTGGATGCTGTGGGAGGCTACAGCAAGAAAAAGATGTACCTTCTCCATACCGTGGTGTCTTCCTATGAGGTGGCCGACATTGTGGCGCTGTTTCATGAGGTGGATGAGCATGTGATCGTAAATATGTTTAAAACCCAGCAGTTTTACGGGACTTTTTACAGGGCACCCATGGAATGATCCCGGCTATCCCTTAAACCGGAAGCGAGACATTTACTGCTTAAAATGCAGTAAATGTCTCGCTGGGTAAGGGTTTAAACCAATTATTTTTTTAAAAAAGCGGGGAGCCGTTTTCTCCTCAATTTGCCGAACCAGTTAAAGTATATGATGAATAATAATGAGGTAACAGCCCAGGTCAAAGGGTAACTGAAAATCACAGTTTCAATGGTAGGACGCAGGGGAACTGCCACGCAGATCCAGATCACACGGAGCGCACAGACCCCAAGGCTTGTGAGGATCATGGGAATCCAGCAGTCACCGGCTCCGCGAAGGGAACCGGAGTAAATTTCGATGCAGACGTATGTAAAAAATGTGGGAGCGAGGTAACGGAGTATTTCCGTTCCTTTTTCAATTACGGCCGCATCGGTGGTAAACAGCAGATAAACGTAATTTCCAAAGGTATATAGAAGAACGCTGAGGCCGATGGCCGCGGTAAAGCTCATAGCCAGGCAGACCCGGATTCCTTTGTAGACCCGGTCTTTTTTTCCGGCTCCGTAATTCTGTCCCACAAAGGTAGTGATGGAGATACCGAAGGCGCTGATGATCATCCAGAACACGCTGTCTATCTTCCCGTAGGCTGTCCATGCGGCAATGGTGTCGGTTCCCAGGGTATTAACGCTGGACTGGATGATGATGTTGGAAGAGGAGTACATAACAGATTGAAGTCCCGCAGGAAATCCGATCCTTATGATGCGCCGCAGCATATCCCGGTCGATCCTCACGGCTTTTAGGTTTAAATGGTAAGCTCCGCTTGTCCGGATTAAAACAAGAATCACAAGAACAGCACTGAGGAGCTGGGAAAGTATGGTGGCAAGGGCAGCTCCCATAACTCCCATATGACAATAAACGACGAATATGATATCAAGGACGATATTGGTAAAGCAGCTTGCGATCAAAAAGTAAAGCGGGCGTTTGGAATCTCCAATGGCCCGAAGGATTCCTGCCCCCATATTGTAAACAAGATTGGGGATCACTCCTACAAAATAGATCCGCATGAAAAGGACCGCATAATGCAGGATATCGTCAGGCGTTCCCATGGCTTTTAAGGCGTAAGGCGTTGCCGGAATGCCGATAACCATGATAACCGCTCCGCATACGATGGAAAATGCGATGGCAGTGTGGACCGCACGGCTTACTTCTTCCTCCTGTCCGGCTCCGAAAAACTGGGAAATGGTGACACCGGCACCGGATGAAAGCCCTATGAAGAACCCGATCAAAAGATTGATAAGGGGTCCCGTAGGGCCTCCAACGGCTGCCAGTGCTTCTTTTCCAACGAATCGCCCGACAATGATTGCATCGGTGGTATTATAAAGCTGCTGAAAAAAAGTTCCAAATAAAATGGGAAAGAAAAACAGAAGAAGCTGTTTCCAAATCACTCCCTCTGTAATCTGATTTTGCTTATGTGCATCTGTTATGTCCGCATTCTGGTTCATTTCTGTTTCCTCTTTCCTGCCCGCGGTTTCCGGGCATAGAGGGATACCCTTAGGGTGTTTCCTCATTCAAGTAATTATGTATTCTTTTTTTCCATTATACTGTCAAAAATGGAAAAATACAATCCCCGCCTTACTCCGTTATCTGCGCTTTCGCAATGGCCTGATCCACGGCTTTTAGAAGCACGCCCGAAGTGTAGCGGGATTCGGTTGCATAGGATACGTTCTTTGTGGACTGATTATTAATAATCTGCTGTGATAAGTTATCCATGGCCGGCTGCATCAGGGGATACATGGTGGTGACGGCTTCGCTCAAAGGAACCAGGGTAACGGAAGTGATTTTTTTGGAGTCAACCGTAACCTCCACATTGATATCCTGACTGTTCAACGTTATGACAGAGGAATACACACCCGGAACATAGTGCACAGGATCGCCGGAAGTCGGAACAGCATCCTTCTTGGGGCGGAACATGACTAAAAACAAAGTGATGAGTAGGATTCCAAGGCCAACGAAGATTGCAGTATAGATGATTTCTTTCATTCGTAAAACAACTATTTTTGTTTTAGAGCTCATAAAAAAGGCCCTCCGTACAGTTTTGTTATAATGTATGAATGGATCCGGGGGTTTCATACCTAAGATTTCATTGTTGGAGAAGGAAATCTGTGTTAAGATGATAAACGAACACGAGTTTTGGTTTTGCAAAAAGAGGAAACACCCTGCGGGTATCCCTTTACACCCGATAGAGCGGGGTGCGCCCTGCCCAGAGAACATGGGCAAATTAGAAGAAAGGAGACGAAAAAGTTATGTCCCTTCAATTGATATTGGGCGGTTCTGGTTCCGGTAAGACCTTCCGCCTTTATACGGAATTGATCCGTCAGTCCATAGAACAACCGGATACCCGGTACTTCGCCATTGTACCGGAACAGTTTACCATGCAGACCCAGAAGGAAATCGTTTCCCTTCATCCAAACCACGGGGTCATGAATATTGATATCGTAAGCTTCAAACGTCTTGCCTACCGGGTATTTGAGGAGCTTGCCATTTCAAGTCCCCAGGTTCTTGACGATATGGGAAAATCCATGGTGCTGCGGAAGGTAGCTGCCAATAAGAAAAAGGACCTGGTCCTTTATAAAGAACATTTATCAAAGTCAGGGTTTATCTCCCAGCTAAAGTCCATGCTGTCAGAGCTTTACCAGTACGGCATAACACCGGAGATGTTAAATGAGGAGATACCTGATACCATAAGTCCTATGCTTCGACAGAAGCTTTCCGATATTTCTGTCATTTATCAGGGTTTTAAGGACTACATAAAGGATAAATATATTACCACGGAGGAGATTCTGGATGTGCTGTGCAGGATCCTTCCACGGTCAGAGCTGATTAAAAACAGCGTGATCACTCTTGATGGCTATACCGGTTTTACTCCAGTCCAGTACCGGATCCTGGAGCTGTTTCTCCGCTGCAGCAAACGGGTCATCGTCACAGTGACCATAGACCCTGCCGAAAACATGAGCAGAAAATCCGGCGTTCAGGAGTTATTTCACATGAGCCGCCAGATGATCCGGAAATTAAATGAGCTGGCAAAAGAGACAGGGGCCGGGAAAGAGAAGGATATTCTTCTTAAAGATCATCCAGCTGTCCGTTACCTGGGAGAAGCCGGTGGAGAGAATCGGGAAGGACAGGGCTGCGGGGAAAATGCCCTGGATTTTCTGGAACAAAACCTATACCGCTATAGAGGAAAGTCCTGCCGGGAAGGTTCCGGTTCCATACGTCTGGTCAAGGCTTTAAATCCAATGGAGGAAATCGCTTTTGTGATCCGCTCCATGGAAGAGGAAATCCGGGATCAGGGACTTCGTTACCGGGATATGGCGGTCATCACCGGAGATATTAAGGGCTATTCCAATGAAATCATTCATCAGTTTCAGTTAAATGGAATCCCTTATTTCCTGGACAATAAAAAAAGCATATTAAAAAATCCAATGGTGGAGTTAATCCGCGCTGCCATGGAGATCATTCAAAAAGATTTTTCCTATGAATCTGTTTTTCGTTATTTGAGAACCGGTCTCATTGCGGCCAAAGAGGATGAGGAGAAAATAGACCGCCTGGAAAATTATGTCATTGCCATGGGAATCCGTGGATTTAAAAGATGGGATGCCCAGTGGGAAGGCTGGTACCGGGGAGGCAAGGAGCTTAATCTGGAAGAACTAAATGAATTCCGGGAAGCGATTATTACCCCTTTAAGAAGCTTACGTGGGGCCTTTAGAAACCCGGAATCCACGGTGGCTTCCATGACCGCGGCCGTTACAGCCCTTCTTATGGAGACAGGGATCGAAGAAAAGATGCTGATCTTTGAAGAAAAGTTCCGGGAAATGGGAGATTTCACCCTAGCCATGGAATACAGCCAGGTTTATGGGCTGGTCATGGACTTATTTGACCGCCTGGCAGGTCTTTTAGGAGAAGAGCATGTAAGCCGCAGAGAGTATGGGGAAATTCTGGACGCCGGATTTTCGGAGATCCAGGTGGGCCTGATTCCAGCCACCGTGGACCGAGTAGTGGTAGGTGATATCACCAGAACCAGGCTGGATCATATTAAGGTATTGTTTTTTGTAGGGGTCAATGACGGGATCGTGCCGGTAAAAAAGGAAAAAAGCAGCCTGTTTACGGACCGGGAAAGAGAATTTCTGGGAACTCATGATATGGAGCTGGCTCCTACTGCCAGGGAAGAGGGATTCCGGCAAAGATTTTATCTTTATCTGGCCCTTACAAAACCAGAGAAACGGCTGGTTTTATCCTATGCAGCCATGGATGGCAGCGGGAAAAGCCTGCGTCCTTCCACACTGGTGGGCGAACTGAAAAGACTGTTTCCTGGACTTTCGGAAGTCTCCCCTTTAAGGACGGCAGTTCCTCTGTCTATGAGGGAGGCAAAGGACCAACTGGCGACCGGACTCCGCGAGTTCGGAAAAACCGGGGAAGACAGAAAGCTTTTGGAACTTTTTAAGGCATTCCTTTTATCGGAGGACCATAGGGAGGAAGGAAAGCGGCTGGCAGAGGCTGCTTTCTATGCCTATGAACAGAGGGGAATCGGAAAAGCGGCGGCAAAGGCTCTCTATGGTTCCGTCATAAGCGGAAGCGTTACGAGAATGGAGCAGTATGCCTCCTGTGCCTATGCCCATTTCTTAAATTACGGGCTGGAGCTAATGGAGAGGCAGGAATATGAGCTGGCTGCCATGGATATCGGAAACCTGTTTCACGATTCCATTGACTTATGGTTTCAGCGCATGAAAGAAGAAGGAAGGGATTTTAAAACCCTGACTGAGGAAGAGAGGAAACGCCTGGTCCATGAATGCGTGACTAAGGTGACGGAGGAATATGGCAATACCATTTTAAAAAGCTCTGCAAGAAATGCCTATCTGGCTGGCAAGGTGGAACGGATTACGGACCGGACGGTGTGGGCTCTTTCCGAGCAGTTAAAAAAAGGAGATTTTGTTCCGGTGGGATTTGAGGTTTCCTTTTCTGCTGCCGATCAGTTAAATGCCATGAGGATTCCTCTCTCAAAGGAGGAAGCCATTCATTTAAGAGGCAGGATCGACCGCATGGATTTATGTGAGGATGAAGAAGCAGTCTATGTGAAGATCATTGATTACAAGTCAGGAAGCACAGCATTTGACTTAACGGCCCTGTATTACGGCCTTCAGCTTCAATTGGTGGTCTATATGGATGCAGCTTTGGAGATGGAGGAGCGGAAAAAACCGGACAAGCCTGTGGTTCCTGCCGGGATCTTTTACTATAACATCAACGACCCTGTTATCGAAAGAGACGGCGAAATGACAGATGAGGAGATAAGCGGGAAGATATTGAAACAGCTTCGCATGAACGGCCTGGTCAACAGTGATTTAGATGCCATCTCTCACCTGGATCATGAGATCGAGACGGAATCCGACGTAATTCCTGTTGCCATGAAAAATGGGATTATTCAGGAAGCCAGGTCATCGGTTGCAGGCGGCAATCGTTTTTCTGCACTCAGGCAGTTTGTGCGGGAAAAATTAACGTCAGAAGGAAGAGAGATCCTTGAGGGGACCATCGATGTAAATCCCTATAAGCAGGGGAACCGCAGCGCCTGCGATTACTGCCCTTACCATGCGGTCTGCGGATTCGACTTAAAGACAACCGGATATGGTTTCCGGAAATTTAAAGCCTTAAAATCTGAAGAAATATGGCCGGTCATTGAAGGAGAAGAAGAGGAAGGAGAGTCAAATGGCGATTAGCTGGACAGAGGAACAAAAGGCCGTCATTGAGAGCAGAAACAGAAATCTCTTAGTATCGGCGGCAGCAGGAAGCGGTAAGACGGCCGTATTGGTAGAACGGATTATCCGTATGATCACGGAAGGAGAATCTCCGTTAAGGATCGATCAGCTTCTGGTCATGACCTTTACAAAGGCGGCTGCCGATGAAATGCGGGAACGGGTGTTAAAGGCCGTAGATGAAAAGCTTATGGAGAATCCGGACAGCTCTCATTTACAGATGCAGGCAGCCATGATCCCCTATGCCCAGATCACCACCATTGACAGTTTCTGCCTGGGACTTATTAAAGATCATTATAATAAGCTGGATATTGACCCTGCCTTCCGGGTGGGGGATGAGGGAGAGCTTATCCTTTTACGGGCTGATGTGATGAAGGAGATGCTGGAGGAGTATTACGAGAAGGCGGATCCCTTATTTGAGAAGTTTGTGGAAACCTATGCCACGGGAAAGTCTGACAGGGGAATTGAAGAGTATATCATGCAGGTGTTTACCTTTTCCCAGAGCAATCCCTGGCCCCTCCAGTGGCTTGACCGGTGCAGGAAAGAGCTTGAAACTTCTGATATGGATCAGATCATGGATACGGGCTGGATGAAATTTTTAATGAAGGATGCAGGGCTTCAGCTTTCGGAATTAAAATTTCAGGTGGAAAAGGCCATGGAGGTCTGTGAGGAAGAGAACGGGCCGGAGGCCTATCTGCCCATGCTGGCTAATGACCTCCAGCTGCTGGACCGCTTAAGTCTTGCCGAGGATTATGAGGCGTTTAATGAGCAGTTAAAAAAGGCCTCCTTTGATCGTCTGGCTTCCATTCGAAGCAAGGATATTGATGCAGAGAAGAAGGCGTTTGTAACGGGAATCCGTGACCGGGTGAAAAAGGCGGTTGGAAAGCTTCTTGATTTATACTGCTTTGAATCGCCGGAGGAGGTTCTTTCCGATATCAGGGGAACCAGGGACGCGGTGACGACCCTGCTTCATCTGGCAGGAGAATATGCCCGAAGGTATCAGGAAAAGAAACGGGAAAAGAACCTGGTGGATTTTAATGACTTGGAGCATTATGCTTTGGAGATACTGTTGACCAGGGAAGATGGCAACACGGTGGCCACTGAGGTGGCAGATGAGCTCAGCAGGCAGTTCGAGGAAATCCTGGTGGACGAATACCAGGACAGCAATGATGTGCAGGAAGCCCTGATCGGCAGTATTTCCAGAGAACGGTTTGGAACTCCCAACGTATTTATGGTTGGCGATGTGAAGCAGAGCATCTACCAGTTCCGTCTGGCAAGGCCCCAGCTGTTTTTGGAGAAGTATGACTCCTACTCGAAAGAGGAAGGAAAATACCAGAAAATCGAGCTGCACCAGAATTTCCGAAGCAGGGATGAAGTCCTCAGAAGCATTAATGAGGTATTCTACCAGATCATGACAAAGAATTTGGGGAATATACAGTATACAAAGGATGCAGCACTCCATCCGGGAGCAGAATTTCCTGAGGAAGAAGGCCGCGCGGGAGAGAAAACAGAATTCCTTATGATCCATGGGTCAGGGAACTTATTAAAACAGCTTGATGACGATGCCGTCGATTATACCAGCCGGGAGATGGAGGCAAAGGTCATTGCAGGGAAGATCAAAGAGCTTACGGATCCGGTAAACGGTCTTTTGATCTGGGATAAAAGGTTTGGAGGAAAGGGAGGCTACCGCATCGCAGGATATGGAGATGTGGTGATCCTGCTGAGATCTTTAAGCGGCTGGGCGGAAGATTTTGTGAACGTCCTGATGAATGAAGGGATTCCGGCCTATGCGGAACGGAAAACCGGATATTTTACCGCTCCGGAGGTGGAAACCATTCTGTCCATGTTAAATATCATTGACAACCCCATGCAGGACATCCCTCTGGCTGCAGTATTAAAGTCCCCCATTGGCAGGGTGACGGATGAAGAAATGGCTCATTTGATGGCTGTCTGGAAAAAGACGGCTAAAAAAAGCCAGGACAGGGGATTATATGGAGCATGGCAGCATTACAGAAAAGAATATGGGGAGATAGATGATCCGGAATATCCGGAATTGTTTCACAAGCTGGAGACTTTTTCTGAACTGCTTTCCCTTTACAGGGAAAAGTCAACCTATCTTTCCATTCATGAACTGCTTTATGATCTGTATGAAGGAACCGGATACTATGATTATATTTCCGCCATGCCGGCAGGAGAAGTCCGGAGGGCCAACCTTGCCATGCTGGTGGAAAAGGCGTCTGCTTATGAGCGTACCAGTTATACCGGACTGTTCCATTTTATCCGCTATATTGAAAATCTGAAAAAATACGATACGGATTTTGGAGAGGCTTCCCTGGCCGGGGAGGAGAACACGGTCCGGGTCATGAGCATCCATAAGAGCAAGGGACTGGAATTTCCGGTGGTATTTCTTGCTGGTATGGGGAAAAAGTTTAATAAGCAGGATTCCTATGGAAAGATCCTCATTGATCCGGACTTAGGGATAGGAACTGACCATCTGGACCTTGAACGGCGTATCAAAGCGCCTACCTTAAAAAAACATGTCCTGCGGAGAAAAATGGATCTTGGAGCCATGGGGGAGGAGCTTCGCGTGCTCTACGTGGCTATGACAAGGGCAAAAGAAAAGCTTATCATGACCGGACTTGACCGGTATCTGGACAAAAAGCTGGAACGTTTTGCCGATATCATAAGAGTAAAGGGCCAGATCCCCTTTACCATTCTCGGTTCCGCGGATTCCTACTTAGACTGGATGCTCATGAGCCTGTCGGGAAAATATTCTCCTTCCCAAATCCTTAAGGAGGAAGGGGCAGACACCGGGAATCTGATTTTAAAGGAATTGTCGGTTTCCGGACTGGTAGGAGAAGAGATTGAACGGCAGGCTGAAAAAAAGCTGACAAAGGACGCTCTCCTTTCCCTTGATACGGTCATGGTTTATGATCAGGAGTTTGCGAAAGACTTAAGGGCTGCTTTTGATTACCGTTATCCCCATGAGGCGGATACCAGGCTTCATACCAAGATGACCGTATCCGAGCTAAAAAAGCAGGGACAGTTTACGGATGAAGAGGAAAGCGGGTTTCTTCCCACGATTCCTTTATTCCTTAAGGACGAGGGTAAGGAAGAACACCCGAAAGGTGCATTCCGGGGAACTGCCTATCACAGGGCTCTGGAGCTTTTGGACTTTGGAAAGGTAAGAACAAGAGAAGACCTTCATCATGCCCTGGATGGATTCCGCAGGGATCAGAGGATGGATGAAGAAAGCCTTTCTCTTTTGTCAGAGGATATGCTTCTGGCCTTTTTAAATTCTTCTCTGGGAAACCGGCTGGCTGCAGCCCAGTTGTCAGGACGCTTAAAAAAGGAACAGCAGTTTGTAGTGGGAATTCCTGCCCGGGATATGGATGCAGGGGATTCCGATGAACGGATCCTTATCCAGGGAATCATAGATGCCTATATGGAAGAAGAGGGAGGCCTGGTTCTGGTGGATTATAAGACAGATCATATCGGCCCGGGAGAAGAGAACGTGCTGGTAGGGCGGTATCAGATGCAGATGGATTATTATGAGCGGGCGCTGGAACAGATGACAGGGAAAAGGGTAAAGGAAAAAATTATTTACTCCATGACTCTGAAAAAGGAAATCCCCTTGGCTTAAATGCTTTGAAGGGTTGCTAAAAAACGACAATATGTTAAAATAATGATAGAAAATATCTATAAATACAAGGAGAAGAACAGGTATGATACCAGATCAAGAAGTGAGACTTACCCAAATGACGAAAACTGCTGGCTGTGCCGCTAAAATCGGTCCTGGAACCCTTGCCGGGATTTTAGAGAACCTGCCAAAATTTGAGGATCCGAATCTGCTGGTGGGGATTGAAACCTCTGATGACGGAGCCATTTACAAGGTGAACGAAGAGACCGCATTGATCCAGACCCTTGATTTTTTCACCCCTGTGGTGGATGATCCTTATACCTTTGGCCAGATTGCGGCCGCTAATGCACTGAGCGATATTTACGCCATGGGTGGAGAACCAAAAGTGGCTCTAAATATTGTGGCGTGGCCAAACTGCGTCAATCCTGCCTTTTTGGGAAAGATCTTAGAAGGCGGAGCATCAAAGGTTCTTGAGGCAGGAGCGGTTCTGGCAGGCGGTCATTCCATTCAGGATGACGAACCAAAATACGGCTTAAGTGTCACCGGGTTTGTTCATCCGGATAAGGTTTTTAAAAACTGTGAAGCCAGACCTGGAGATGTTCTCATTCTGACAAAGCCATTGGGAACCGGGATCGTTAACACGGCAGTCAAGGCGGATATGGCATCAGAAGAGGCGAAGCAGGAAGTGATCCGTGTCATGACCTCTTTAAACAGGAAGGCAAAGCAGGTGATCGAGCATTATGAAGTTCATAGCTGCACCGATATCACAGGCTTTGGCCTGGCAGGCCATGCTGTCGAGATGGCGGAGGGCAGCGGGGTCACGATTGAGATTTCCGTGAAAGATCTGCCCATACAGAATGAGGCGAAAAGCCTTGCCCAGATGGGACTCATTCCGGAAGGGGCTTACCGGAACCGTTCCTATACAGAGGATAAGCTGGATTTTGGAGAAGCAGAGGAATATATCCGTGATATTTTTTGTGATCCCCAGACTTCAGGAGGACTGTTGATCAGTGTTTCTCCAGAGGATGCAAAAAACATTATGAAGGATTTAAATGCGGCTAAGATGGAGACAGCCTATGGCATCATCGGGCGGGTTGTGGAACAAGAAGGAAAATCAGTAAAGTTGAGGTAAGGCCATGATTTATCTGGATAATGCGGCAACCTCCTGCCAGAAGCCGGAGGAAGTGATAAAGGCGGTAGCTGACGCCATGGGCTCCCTCGGGAATTCCGGCCGGGGTGCCCATGGGGCGTCTCTTGATGCGTCCCGCATGATTTTCGATACCCGCAGGCTCATTGCAGAGCTTTTTCATGCAGGAGATCCTTCCCGGGTGGCCTTTACAGCCAATTCCACAGTCAGCTTAAACATGGCCATCCAGGGCCTGTTTAAACCGGGTGATCATGTGATCACCACCATGATGGAGCACAATTCCGTGCTGCGTCCTTTGTACCGTATGGAAGAGCAGGGGCTAGGGCTTTCCATCCTTCCCGCAGATAAAAAGGGCAGGATCAGGTATGAGGATATTGAGAAGGAAATAAAGCAAAATACAAAGGCAGTGGTCTGTACTCATGCGTCCAACTTAACTGGAAATATAAACGACTTAGAAATCATCGGGAGCATCTGTCAAAAGAACGGACTTCTCCTGGTGGCGGATGCTTCCCAGACAGCCGGAGTGTTTGACATTGATATGGAAAAAATGGGGATCCACGTTCTTTGTTTTACCGGACATAAGGGACTTTTAGGACCTCAGGGGACCGGAGGAATCTGTGTCCGCCAGGGAGTTGCCATACGTCCCTTTATGGTGGGAGGAAGCGGAGTGAAAAGCTACTTAAAGACTCAGCCGGAGGAGATGCCGGAGGTTTTGGAAGCAGGAACCTTAAACGGACATGGGATTGCAGGCCTTCACGCAGCCCTTTTGTATCTTGAGAAAACCGGAATCAAAACCATCCGGGGGAGAGAGCTTTTTCTTATGAGACGGTTCTATGAAGGGGTAAAGGATATCCCGGGAGTTAAAATATATGGAGATTTTTCAGAAAAATCCCTTCTTTGCCGTGCCCCGGTAGTGGCTCTCAACATAGGAGATTACGATTCCGGAGAAGTGGCTGACGAGCTGGCTTGCTCCTATGGGATCTATACCAGAGCGGGTGCCCACTGTGCCCCTCTTATGCACCAGGCTCTTGGAACAGTGGAACAGGGGGCAGTTCGTTTCTCCATGTCCCACTATAATAAGGAAGAAGAGAT
>DEYX01000356.1 GCA_002365025.1 Hungatella sp. UBA3147
AACGTCATCCGGAACCTTTATTCTTCTTTTTTATCCATATTTTGAAGTACCTTATGATATTCGTAGATTAAAAGCTCCATCAGCATGAACACATTTGGGAAAAATGTGTTTGCCATCATATTTCTGTCATCCAGCTTATTGCTGTCCTCTATGCGAAACTGCATATCTGTTATGGAACTGACCCGGTTTTCCGCCTCATTGGTAAAGGACACGGTAAAAATGCCGTTTTCTCTGGCAGTTTTCACCCGGTCTGCTACCCAGTCCGTTTCTCCTGACCTGGAAACTACAATAAGCATTTTCATATTCTCCAGATTGTTTTCAAAAACACCGATGGAATCCATTCCATTGGAGTAAATGCATTTTATCCCAAGGACAAGAAGTTTTTTTGTTAAATATTCCACAGGAATGGCGGAAAAGCCGGTTGCGTACAAAAATACGTAACCTACATCCAGATGGCCCAGCCGTCTGGCAAATTCCCGGATGTCTTCATAGGAATTATACTTTAAAAGAGAGTTGGAGCAAAAGCTGTTGATAAACTGCATTCCGGCATCCTCATTGTCCCTGGCCCGGTTGACAAGTGGCAGCAGCTTGTAATACATGTCCACAAACCCGCTGTAGCCCAGCTTTTTTGTCAGGCGCATAATGGTTGAGGTGGAGGTGTAATTTTCCTTTGCAACTCCCCTCACCCCCATTTTAAGCATGGAATCCATGTGTTCAATGATATAACGGAGAACACTGTCCTCCACCTCAGTCAGGTTCTTTCCCGCTGTCAGTTTGCTTAAATCCACCATTCCTGCTATCCTTCTTTCCTCATTCTCGTCTCTCATCCATTATAAAAAATCTTCATACCCCTGAATCATGGGATAAGGGGCGCAGTCCTTTAAGGCCGCGGTTATGGTTCCCTTCACATAGGTGCTGAACCCCTGGCGGCGAAAATCTTCCTTGTTCTTATTTTTTATCAGCCGGCCGCCTCTGCCCATTTCTCCGATGTAATTCCCATTCTGGTCGTAGATTTCTTTTCCATAGAATTTCCCAAGAATCCTTCCGTCACAAGCGGCCAGGTAATCCCTCTGCCTTACTCCGATATAGTTTCCCTGCCAATTCCAGTATCGTTCCATTGAAATCCATCCTTCCTCTTATCATTCTCTGCAATCATACACCATTTTTCCTCAAAAAGAAACTCTTTAGGGTGGCACATTGCTAAATTTTCAATGAATGCTGGATTTTTCACGGGTTCTGTTATATAATCAACAGAAAAAACACAGATTAATCACATACACAGGAGGATGCCATGGGATTTCAATACGTATACAATCTGCCAAGCCCGGAAGAAATTAAGGAACGCTTTCCACTTCCAGCAGAATTTAAAGCCCTTAAAATAGAACGCGATCAAGCCATCAGCGATGTACTCACAGGAAAAAGCGATAAATTCCTTGTTATTATCGGTCCTTGCTCCGCTGACAATGAGGAGTCTGTTTCAGATTATGTAAACCGACTTGTGAAGGTACAGGAAAAGACAAAAGACCGTCTGATCCTCATCCCGAGAATTTATACCAATAAACCCAGAACCACAGGAGAAGGATACAAGGGAATGCTTCACCAGCCTGATCCGGAAAAAAAGCCGGACATGCACGAAGGTCTCATAGCCATCCGCAGGATGCACATGAATGTGTTCCTTGAAACCGGTTTATCCACAGCCGATGAGATGCTATATCCTGAAAACCTGGGATATCTTGATGATATTATGTCTTACATTGCCATTGGTGCCCGTTCTGTGGAAAACCAGCAGCACCGTCTGACTTCCAGTGCCTGTGACGTTGCCGTAGGAATGAAAAATCCTACCAGCGGAGACATGTCTGTTATGCTTAACTCCGTAGTGGCCGCACAGCATGCCCATGATTTCACCTACAGAGGTTGGGAAGTGAGGAGCAAGGGCAATCCATTGGCCCACACCATCCTAAGAGGTGCGGTCAACAAGCACGGCCAGTGCATCCCCAACTACCATTTTGAAGATTTATTCCTTCTTCATGAGATGTACAGCCGCCGCGATCTCCAGAACCCGGCCTGCATCGTGGACACCAACCACTCCAATTCCAACAAGAAATATAAGGAGCAGATCCGTATTTCCAAGGAAGTCCTGCACAGCAGAAAGCATTCTCCTGAAATCCGTTCCCTGGTAAAAGGCCTGATGATTGAAAGCTACATTGAGCCGGGCAGCCAGAAAGTTGGAGAAGGCATTTACGGAAAATCCATCACCGATCCCTGTCTTGGATGGGAAGATTCCGAGCGTCTGATCTATGAAATCGCTGAAAATGCATAATATAATATTTTATTCAAGTCATGCCAGAGGCATTTTTACTGTCTCCGGCATGTTTCTTTTTACTGATTACTATCCGTATTCTCCGTTTGTTATTAGTAATTAACCTCTTTTTTAATTATTTTTCAATTTTCTCTTGTTTTTCTAATAAGAGGTGATAAAATAAAATTGAAGTCATTCATATGACTCTTCATCCTGTTGATATCTCTATACCCCTCTATGTTGTTGTTGGCACGCTCATGCCGGGTTTATCCGGCTTTCAGGAAAAGGAGGTATGGGTATGCGGACCATTGAAGTCGATATCCAGCTGCGTTACACCCCCATTCCCCTCGCGCTTTTAATCAACACCGCCAATGCCTTTGACTGTGATATCTATATTGACTACGGTTTAACAAAGGTGAATGTCAAGAACTACGACGAGATGAAAAAAGGGCTTAACACGCAGAACCGTAACTTACAATTTAATTTCGACGGCATTGATGAGCTGGCCGCCGAAGGACGGATCGAGATGCTGTTTCAACCGTAATCCGTCAGAAAGGAACCTTTATGAACTATCATAAAAAAGAGAGTTGATATTAGCATAACGCTGATCATCAACTCTCTTTTCCATAATCCCTTAACCAAGGAAAGCCGTAATGGTAAAATACAAAAGCACCACTGCTCCCAATACAATCCTGTAATATCCGAAGAATTTAAAATCATGCTGTCTGATATATCCCATTAAGAACTTAATCGAATAAACAGAAACTACAAAAGCAATCACCATGCCTAAAATCAGATAGATGACCTGAGGTCCGGTAAAATTCATTCCATATTTCACAACCTTTAAAAGGCTGGCTCCAAACATCACCGGAATCCCCAGGAAAAAGGAAAATTCTGCGGAAGCCGCCCGGGAACAGCCCAGGATCATGGCACCCAGAATGGTGGCACCGGAACGTGAGGTACCCGGAATCAGGGCCAGAAGCTGAAACAGTCCGATCCAAAGAGCTGTCTGGTAAGAGATATCTCCCACCTTCTGAACATCAAAGCTCCGGTACTGGTTCCTGTTCTCAATGACGATAAACAGCACACCATAAAGGATCAGGGTCGCAGCCACTACATAGCCGTTCATCAGATACTCATCAAGGATATCAGCCACCAGGAACCCGATCACTGCCGCGGGAATACAGGCTAAGATGATCTTTGACCATAGAACCAGAGTGGCCTGCTTCTGCGCCGATTTTTTCCTGACGGAAAAGGGGTTAAGCTTGTCAAAATACAAAACCAGCACCGCCAGAATCGCCCCCAGCTGAATGACAACCAAAAACATGTTTTTAAATGCACTCGGCTGATTTAAGTGTATAATCTCATCGACCAGGATCATGTGGCCCGTACTGCTTATGGGTAGCCACTCTGTAAAGCCCTCCACAATTCCAAGAACAATTACTTTTAAAATCTCAATGATATTCATTCCTTTTCCCCTGTCTTTTTAAATATTTTCAATCTGCCAGTCTATAGGCTCCAACCCATTTTCCTTTAAATAGGCATTTGTTCTGCTAAAGTGTTTACAGCCAAAGAATCCCCTGTAAGCGGAAAGAGGGCTGGGATGAGGTGCCTCCAGAATGAGGTGCCTTGGGTTTGTTAACATGAACTTCTTATTCTGGGCCGGGCGTCCCCATAAAAGGAATACCATGGGCCGGTCCTGTTTATTTAAAATCTTAATGGCTGCATCCGTAAAGGTCTCCCAGCCGATCCCCTGGTGGGAGTTGGCTGCATGGGCACGCACCGTAAGCACTGTATTAAGGAGCATGACCCCCTGATCTGCCCACTTTTTTAAATATCCGTTATTTGGAACCTCACAGCCAAGATCTTCCCGCAGCTCCTGATAAATATTTACAAGGGACGGAGGAATATCCACATCTGGCTTTACGGAAAAACAAAGCCCGTGGGCCTGCCCATTATTATGATAAGGATCCTGACCTAAAATCACTACCTTTGCATTGGAAAGAGGCGTGAACTGAAACGCGTTAAAAATGTCGTTTGGATCAGGAAAGACCTGGGTCTTTTCATATTCATGCTTCACTTTCTGATAAAGTTCTCTGTAATATGGCTTTTTAAACTCTTCGCTTAAGGGTTCCAGCCAGTCGTTCTCAATTGCTCCCATTCTTTCTCCTTTGCATTTTTCGGGAAAACCCCATTTGTAAAAATAAACCTTAAATCCTAACCGGTACCCCCATGACTTCCAGATACCGTTTTAATTCCATGATCTCCAGCTCCTTGTAATGGAACAGGGAGGCCGCTAAAGCCGCATCTGCCTTTCCTTCCGTCAGTGCGTGATGGAAATGCTCCATCGTGCCTGCACCTCCTGAAGCGATCACCGGCACGGAAACATGCTCTGCTATGATGCGGTTTAACTCATCATCATATCCTGCCTTCGTTCCGTCGCAGTCCATGCTGGTTAGGAGGATCTCTCCTGCTCCTAGGCTGTCTGCCTTCATGGCCCATTCCACCGCATCCAGTCCGGTATCGATCCGGCCGCCATTCTTATATACGTTCCAGCCGCTTCCATCCTTCCGCCTTCTGGCATCAATGGCAACCACCACACATTGGCGTCCGAATTTGCCTGCTGCGTCGGAAATCAGCTGAGGAGTATTGATGGCTGAGGAATTAATGGATATCTTATCCGCGCCTTCTCTTAAAAGCATTCTAAAATCCTCCACCGTGCGGATTCCGCCGCCGACAGTAAAGGGGATAAATACCTTATCCGCCACCCGGCGCACCATATCCACCACCGTATTCCGGTTGTCAGAGGACGCGGTGATATCAAGGAACACCAGCTCATCGGCGCCGGCCCTGTCATAAGCCGCTGCAATCTCCACCGGGTCCCCTGCATCCTGCAAATTCACGAAATTAACACCCTTTACTACTCTTCCGTCCTTCACATCCAAACATGGAATGATCCTCTTCGTAAGCATCCTATACCTCCTTAAGTCAACTCAATGAAATTTTTCAGAATAGTAAGGCCAGTATCACCGCTCTTCTCCGGATGGAACTGGCAGGCAAAAAGATTATCATGTTCCACCGATGCCCCAAACTTTATTCCATAGGTTGCAGAAGCAGCTACATCAGATTCCCGTCCCGCTTCTAAATAATATGAATGGACAAAATACACATATGCCCCGGAATCAATTCCTTTAAAAAGTCTTGTACCAGGCTTTATATCCAGACGGTTCCAGCCCATATGAGGGACTTTAAGCCCCGGTGTCTCCGGAAATTTCATGATCTTACCAGGAAGCAGGGAAAGTCCTCTGACCCCTTCGCATTCTCCGCTGCTTTCAAAGAAAAGCTGAAGCCCAAGGCATATCCCGAGAAAAGGCGTTCCTTTTGAAACCACCTGATGGATCACATCCACCAGCTCATACTGATGAAGCTTTTCCATCGCATCGCCAAAAGAACCAACACCCGGAAGAATCACCTTGTCCGCAGAAAGGAGGATCTCCTTTTCCCGGCTTACCACCGGCTTTTCTCCCAATGCGGTCAGTGCTTTCTCCACACTCTTTAAGTTTCCAGCATCGTAGTCGATTATCGCAATCATGGCCGTCACCTCTTTATGTCTTTTTTCAACATTTTAACACAGTAACGTGTAATGTACAACGCAAAATAAGCCTATAATTTCCGAAAGAATTCCGTTGAATTTTCTAAAACAGCATCAGCCTTTCCCTTTACCGTTTCCGGCAGTTGGGCCAGCGTTTCATGAATCCGGTACATATGGGCCTTTTTATTTATGGAAACTGTCTTCTCAAAAGGCCAGCGGATGACCGTAGGAGTCTTAAAACCTACCCCAAGTTCCAATACCAGCAGCTTTTTATTAATGGTTCCTGCCAGCCACGCGGTATAAGCCTTCCACTGGGGAAGGTAGCCCTCTTCTATGTAATTCTCTGCCTCTATGGTATTGCCTGTCAGAGGTTCCCCGCAATGAGGACAGACATCCTTTGGGATCTCTCCCGGCTCCCAGATATCCTTTGTACAGGTTTTGGAGCACTGCCTCCATGTCACGTTCCCGCAGGGTGCTACCATCCGGCTCTTATCCAGGGGAGGTTTAAATATCTCTCCATCGGTCACTGTAGTTACAAGAAAGAAATCCTTGTCCTTTATGAGATCATTCATTTTCTCATAAAGGTTTCCAATATCCGGAATTCCCTCTGCTTTCCATTCCTCTCCGATTCCGATCAAAAGCTTCTCACAAGCTGCTATTTCTTCAAAAATCTGTTCATTCACAGTCATCTATCCACCTTCTTTTTCAAACAGTACCCATTTATTATACATCAAAGGGTATTTTAAGAAAAGAAGGAAATTCTGTTCTTGCGGCGTGCCATGGATATATGCTATACTAATCCATGCATTTAGTCAAATAATGAAAAAGGAAGTCAGCAGATCATGAATAAGTTTAAGAGGCTTTCTCCCTTTTTGGGAGGCTGCGCTGCCATTGCGGTCCTGGCACTGCTTTTAGTCGTATATACTCTGACAAAACCGGTTCCCATGGCGGGGACAAAAAGCATTACCATTGATGTGGTATATGAAAACGGAGTAACGGACCACTATCAGATCACTACAGAAGCGCAGTTTCTGTTAGAAGCGCTTAAATCCATACCGAATCTTCAAATTGAAGGAACCACTTCCGAAGAATTTGGCCTCATGGTTAATACAATTAACGGAAAAAGGGCAGACTACCAGAAGGACGGCGCTTACTGGGCTCTTCTCTGCGGCGGGGAAACTTGCACCTACGGAGTGAGCCAGCAGGCCATCAAGGATGGAGAGCGCTATACCTTTCAGTACACATTAACCTCTGAGGAAATAAAAAAATCATGAAAAATCATCCCCTGATTACTACCAGGGAGCTGGTATTAGACGCACTGCTTTCAGCCCTTTTATTTGTAAGCCAGGTAAGCTTGTCCTGGCTTCCCAACGTAGAACTGGTATCCCTGCTTCTAATTTTATACACCCTCGTATTCCGCAAACACGTATGGATCATCCTATACGTGTTTGTTATATTGGAAGGGTTGGTCTACGGCTTCGGCCTCTGGTGGTTTTCCTATCTCTATGTGTGGCCCATACTCCCGGCCGCCGTATTTTTGATTTACAAAAACAATATGCCCAGGCCCTTTGGCATATCCCTGCTTTCCGGAATCTTTGGAATGCTGTTTGGATTCTTCTGTTCGGGGTTCTACTTAATTTCCGGAGGCCCAGGCGCAGCTTTTACCTGGTGGGCGGCAGGAATCCCATATGATATCGTCCACGGAACAGGCAATTTCTTGCTGTCCCTTATTTTATTCCAGCCGTTATACCGGCTGCTCACATCATTAAAACAGGGGCAATCTCATCAATAAAGGAGTGTATGCTTATGGAATCAGCAACCGTTAGATTAAAAAAAGGAGAAGGCCGCTCATTAAAAGCCGGCGGTCCTTGGATCTATGACAATGAAATCGATACCATCACCGGGGATTATACCAACGGTGATATCGTATCTGTGGAGGACTTTGACGGCTATTTCCTGGGTCGTGGCTTCATCAATACCAATTCCAGGCTCACCGTCCGCATCATGTCCAGGAAAAAGAACAATGAAGTAAACGAAAGCTTTCTGGAAATGCGGGTCCGCAACGCCTGGGAATACCGCAAAGCTACTGTTGACACATCTAGCTGCCGCCTCATCTTCGGAGAGGCAGACTTTCTTCCCGGCATTGTAGTAGACAAGTTTGGGGATATCCTTGTGGTGGAATCCCTTGCACTTGGCATTGACCGGCTAAAGCCTGTAATCCTGGAAAAGTTAAAAAAGGTTCTGGAAGAGGACGGCATTAAAATCCGCGGCATTTACGAACGAAGCGACGCAAAGGTCCGCCTCCAGGAAGGCATGGAACGCTATAAGGGCTTCATCGGTCCTTCCTTTGACACCAAGGTAGAAATCACGGAAAACGGGGTTAAATACCAGGTGGATGTCCATGATGGGCAGAAAACCGGCTTTTTCCTTGACCAAAAATACAACCGCCTTGCCATTCAGCGCTTATGTAAGGACAAGCGGGTCTTAGACTGCTTTACCCATACCGGCTCCTTTGCCTTAAATGCCGGTATTGCCGGAGCAAGAGAAGTTCTTGGGGTGGATGCCTCTGAACTTGGCATCGCACAGGCAATAGAAAACGCCGCATTAAACGGCTTATCTGACCGGGTAGCCTTTCAGTGCGCCGATGTTTTTGAACTCCTTCCCCAGCTGGAGAAAGACGGAGAAACCTTCGATGTGGTCATCCTGGACCCTCCTGCTTTCACAAAATCCAGGAATTCCGTGAAAAATGCAGTAAAAGGCTACCGTGAGATCAATCTCCGCGGCATGAAGCTGGTAAAAGACGGCGGCTATTTAGCCACCTGCTCCTGTTCCCATTTCATGACCCCCGAGCTTTTCACAAAGACCATCCGGGAGGCAGCCGCAAACGTCCACAAACGCCTCCGCCAGGTAGAATACCGGACCCAGGCAGCGGATCATCCGATCTTGTGGGCGGGAGATGAAACCTCCTATTACTTAAAATTTTACATCTTTCAGGTTTGTGACGAAAAATAAAATTAAGGGTCAATCGGATATTCCAAATCCCCGACCTGCCTGATGAGGTTAAAAGAGGGTGCCCAAAAAGTAATTTATAAGTCAGCGTTCCATATAATCAATTATAACCTCACACAAGTTGATGTTTACGGGGGTTTTAACGTATTCTATCTTCATAAGTCTACGTAAATTGCTAAGTTGTAAACACCGATATACGGAATTAGAGCAGCATTC
>DEYX01000255.1 GCA_002365025.1 Hungatella sp. UBA3147
CTGGCGCTCATGATGATAACCTTTTGAGCCAGAATAATGGCCTCGTCCACGTCATGAGTGATGAAAAAACAGGTTTTACGCTCTTTCTGCCAGGTAGCTAAAAGCTCTGACTGAAGCTGGGTCCTGGTCTGGGCATCCAGAGCTCCAAAAGGCTCGTCCATGAGAAGCACCTGGGGATTTACCGCATAGGCTCTGGCTATGGCAACCCTCTGCTTCATTCCGCCTGACAGTTCCTTTGGATAAGCGCCCGCAAACGGTTCTAAATCCACCATTCTTAAATATTTCATGGCTTCTTCCCTGGCCTGCTCCCCTTTTATCCCCTTAAGCTTTAAGCCGAATTCCACATTTTTAAGTACTGTGAGCCATGGAAACAAGGCGTACTGCTGGAACACGACCCCCCGCTCTGGTCCCGGGCCCTCCACCTCCTTGCCATCCACGTAAACGCTTCCTGAGGTAGGCTCCAAAAGTCCGGCGATGATATTGAGCAGCGTTGACTTCCCACAGCCCGATGGGCCTACCACACAGATAAACTCATTCTCTTTTATGTCAAGGCTGACTCCGTTTAAGGCTGTCATCTCTCCTTTGCGGGTATTATATGTTTTTACCACATGATCAATTTTTACTTTTACTGCTGCATTGTCTCCTGCCATCCGGTCAACTTCCTTTCCAAGTATCGTACAATCTGTTCAAAAGTAAGGCCAATTACGCCGATAATCAGGATTCCCATAAGTACGGTCGCCATATCGTAATAGCCCTGTGCCTTTTGAATCATCATTCCGAGCCCCTTAGACGCTCCTGTAAGCTCTGCCGCCACCAGTGTGGTTAAAGAAGCGGAAAGTCCGAGCCTGGCCCCTACCAGGATAAATGGCGTAGAAGCCGGTATGACTACCTGAAAGAAGATATCCCGGTCAGTAGCCCCAAGTACCTTTGCCGCCTTAATCAATGTTACATCCACATTGCAGACGCCCTGGTAAATGGTGACCACCAGTACGAGGAATGAAGCGATAAAAATTACGATGATCTTTGCTTTTTCCCCCACTCCTGCTCCCGCAATGACAAGGGGAATATAGGCCAGCGGCGGAATATTTCTCACAAACTGGATCCAGGGTGCCACCAGGTTCCGAAACGGTGCGTACCATCCCATAAGAAATGCAATGGGAATCGATGCGATGAAGCCGCAGAGAAAACCTGCGATTACCCGGAACAGGCTGATATAAATATGGGGCCACAAGGTTCCGTCCTGCAGCTTTCCCATCAGTTTGGATATTACCTCCCACGGCTTTGCAAAGATGACTCCGCCAGCATCCGTAGACGCTATGAAGATCCATAGCAGAAATGCTGCCAGGATGGACAGCAGCATCCATAGCTTTGCAGGAATGCGGTTTAACATACTGTTCTTTTTTTTACTGCTCATGTTTACCATTCCCTCTCTGTCTTTCTCGAATGTTTTACTATCTGTAGTTTACACCCAAAAAAGAGGTCTGTGGAGGGGGATATTTTATCATACCTTTTTTCCCAGGGCGGCAAACATGCTTCTCTTGTATTCCTCCACCCCTTCCTGGTCAAAGGGGTTTATATTCATCATGGTACCCGAGATCCCGCAAGCCATCATAAAATAATAAAACAATTCTCCAAAGGTTTCCTCTGAAACATCTTTTGTCAGAAAACGGATACAGGGTACCCCTCCCCTCCAATGGGCGTTCAGGGTCGCTTCCTCAGCAGCCTTGTTCATCTGGTGAAAATCCATGCCATCCAGATAATCAAATCCGTCCCCAAATTTTGGATCAGGCTCAATCACAGCCTCTGCGCCGGGATTTTCTGGTGAGACAAAGGTCTCAATAAGGCATCGTCTTCCCTCCTGCATATACTGGCCAATGGAATGTAAGTCCTCCGAATAAATTGCTGAGGAAGGAAAGATTCCCCTTTTCTCCTTTCCCTCACTTTCTCCGAAAAGCTGTACCCACCATTTTGTCAGATAAGAATACCGGGGCTCAAAGGATACCAGCATCTCAATATCATATCCCCTCCCATATAACAGGTTTCTGGCTGCCCCATAAAGTACCGCGGGATTGGAAGCTGGATTGGCCCGGCAGTCCTCTGCTGCCCTATTCATCCCGGCAAGATACTTGTCCGGATCAAGCCCTGCTGCCGCTATGGGCAACAGGCAGACCGGAGAAAATGCGGAGTACCGGCCTCCTGCTGATGTGGGAAAAGAAAGAAACAGGTAACCATTTTCTTTTGCAATCTCCTCCAGCCTGGAACCTTTCGTACCAGTCACTATGATCCGCTTTGCCATCTCCTCTCTGTCATACCTCTTTTTCATCCACTGCCGCAGGATGCGGAAATGGCTCCCCGGTTCCAGTGTCTCAAAATTCTTGGCAATGACATTGATATAGACGTTCCTTCCCTCCATCCGCTTTAACATTTTGCTGACGGAATAAGGGGACAGCGTATTTCCCATATAGAGGATCTCCGGCCCGTTCCCGTCTGCAAGGGCCTCTATCATAGCCCTGGCTGCCTGGTTGGATCCCCCTACTCCCACGAGGACAAAAAGGTCCCCCTCTTTTTTAATCTCCTCTGCCTTAGCCTTTATAGCCTTCAGCTCATCATCCGGTAAGACCGGGGAAACCCAGCCAAGAACTTTCTCATGGTCCTCCGCAGTAAGCAGCATCTCCATGGCCTTTCCTGCCTTTTCCCTGCTGACCTTAAAATCTTCTTCCTCAAAATATGTTTCTGCTTTTTTCAAATCAATTGCAACGTTCATGCCTTCCCTCCATTTCAAAAAGGCCGATCCAGATCTTTCTCTGAACCGGCTTTTCTTTACAGCCATTTATCAATTTTTCGGTATCGTTCCGCCATTTCATCAAGGGTCACACATTCAACCAGCGGGGCCCTCCCGCAGGAACCGAACTTCACAATCAGGGTTCCAACTACTTCCTTTACTCCCCGCTCCACACAGTCCACAATGGCAGCTACATCCTCATCGGGGATGGTTCCGTACATCACCGTATCCATGATGGGAGGCAGGAATACCCTGGGATCAAAAGCTTCCTTCATAGCCTCCAGCCGCTCATAAATGGCGCCGATTGACCCGCTGTTCCTCTTTTCCGGATACCTTTCAAAGAATTCCTTCATGTTCCTGGTAACAGCAAGGCGGATATCCGTATCCACGTTAATCTTATTGATTCCTGCTCCAATGGCAGCCGTAAGCTGCTCCATGGATATTCCTTCGGTATTAGACAACTTTCCTCCAAGACCATTGATCTCATCTACGATGTATTTCGGTACGGTAGAGGAGCCATGGGAAACCAGAGCACCGAAAATCCCCAGATGATTCATGCATTCCTTTATGGCAATGACAATCTCCTTACGCAGCTTTACATCCTTTCCCTTAGAAGCCCCGTGCATGGTGCCATAGGATATCGCAAGGGCATCAACGCCGGTTTTCCGGAAGAATTCCACTGCATCCAATGGATTGGTATAAGTGGAAGAATCAGAAAATACGTGATCCTCCACACCGGCAAGCACTCCAAGTTCCCCTTCTACGCTGACTCCTCTGCCATGGGCATACTTTACCACTTCTCTGGTAAGCTCAATGTTTTCTTTAAAAGGCAGGGAAGAACCGTCGATCATGACGGAAGTATAACCGCCTTCAATGGCCGCCACGCAGGAATCAAAGTCTCTGCCGTGATCTAAATGGAGAACAATCGGAATATCAGAATCCAATCCGTATTTTTTTACCGCATTTCCTATATTTCTCGCCCCGGCCTTTTTATCTTCCAGGGTTGCATTTAGAAAATCAATCCGTCCTCCCATGAATCCATTTGCCAGATCCGCCCCCTGCAAAATGGCAGGGGAACGGAACATTTCATGTACTTCGATTACTGCTTTGGCCTGGGCGACCGCATTCACGTTAAAACCGCCCTGACCAAAGCCATATGTTATGGAGGCCTCCATAAGAGGTCTAAGTGGTATTAAGCTCATCTGTTTCTCCTATATTCTATCGGTTAAGGCTGCTACAAATTCTGTAAACGTAAGTGTGATGTCCGGATGGTTTTGCAAAAGGCTTACAGGGAATTCCGGAGTTGGCTCACCGTATCCGGCCCTTCGTACCACGGCTCTGTGCCAGTTTCGAAAGCAGCCCAAACGGATTTTTCCTGCATGCGCAATCTCATGGATTCCGACTGTGACGCAGTAAGAAGGCATATCCTCTAGCGCTCCGTTAAAATCGCCGATGGCATTGGCTGCCCTTGTTTCCGGGCTTATTTTTAAAATTCTAGTCTTCTGACCCAGAAATTCCTCTGCACTCATGGTACCGTCCGCCTCGTTAAACGCCACATGGCCGTTAATGCCGATGCCTCCAAAGACCATGTCCACACCTCCAAGCCTTTCAATCAGCTCAGGAATATAAGAGAGGTTGTCCGGATCCGGGAAAATTCTCTGCACCCCCGGCATTATTAACTCCGGCCTGATCTTAGAATAAACGTTTCTGTCCATAAATCCCCGAAAGCTTAAGGGGTGATCTGCTGAGATCCACCTTTTTTCATCATCCAGGTATTCGTCCATATTTATGAACCAGACATTCTTCAAGCTTATATTTTCCTGATTCACCATTTCCACAAAGTAAGGGTACTGTCCAACGGGGCCAACCGGGCAGATGAATACGGTCTTTTCTCCCCTGGCATTATGGCTTTTTATCTCTTCTGCCATCTGCTCAGCCATCTGACGGAACACTTCACTGTTATCCTTCATACAAAACAGTTTCATCTTCGGATTCTTCAAAAGGGCTTCCTTATGGTATCCGTAATATTCATGCTTCATGTGAATCCCTCCTTATTTATGATGATGAGCCATACATCCGCAATCCTCATGCCCTTTTCCGCCAGGAGTCTCTCCCTTCATCATCAGATGGACGGCACTCAGCTTAAAGGTCTGGGGAAGCACCAGGATGTTAGGATCCGCTCCCACAAATTTCTTCTTTGCATCTTCCAGGGCCTCTTCCACTGTAGCTCTTGTCTTTAATCCCATGCCCCGGGCATAACCAGGATCCTGGGCTCCGCATAGGTAGATGGCGGAGGTATTCATCTCAGCAACATGGGCACAGCTGATCATGGAAAAGCCATGGAAGGGATGAAAGGCATTGCAGTAACGGTATTTCCTGATATACTCTTCATCAGTGGCAAAATACTCCCCATAACGGTTCATATCCGGCAGAGTATTCATCTGGTCATGCTGGAACATCTCATACATTTCTCTTAAATACGGCCAAAGCTCGTCATGGAAATATCCGTTGCAGGTGGAGGTGAAAATAATGACGCAGTTATCGCTCATGATCCTCTTATGGCGGATCACCTGGGCGGAAATGGCCTGCATCAGCATAATGGGGTTGGTCCCCATCCCATCTCCGTAATGAAAGAACTGGGGCATACCGAAAATCATCACATCGTATTTCTTTTCCGCCCATGGTACGTAAGTGCGTTTATCAGCCGTAATCCAGGAGTGGGGCTGCATCACAGCCGCATACCCGCTGTTGATCTCGATCTGCCGGGACTTAGTATCCAGAACCGCATCACAGCAGAAAAATTTCTTTCCCATGCATGTTTCCATATGCTGCCCGATCTCGTCAAACTTTGTCCTCATAAGGGATTTTCCGCTTACAGGAGTAAAATCTGCCCGGTGCATGACCTCCGGCACGTGATGGGAGGCAATGGAACGCCAATGGGTGATTCCTGTGGAACAGTGCTTATAGCCGCCGGAATAGCCGCCGTAGGGGTTCCCCTGGGTGTGCCCGATGAGGATTGCCACATCACTGTCGTACACGTATTTGTTCATCAGAACCGGATCGCCCCGGTCCGTTGTTCCAAGATCCACCAGATGATCGTAATCCTCGCTGTCGTGGTTGATGATCTGATGGGTGTACCAGAACTCATGGAACAGTTCATTTCCAAGCACGGCCCTGATCTCCTTTTCCGTATTCTTTCTGTGGAGACCGTTGGAGCAGATCAAAAGGATGTCCTTTTTTTCCACGCCCGCATCATATAATTCTTTTAAAATCAGTTTTATGGAAATTTTCCTGTGAGAGGTGGGCTGTTCTCCTCCCTTTACCCGGTCGGGAAATACAATGGTCACTTTCGATCCCTTGTGAGCCAGTTTTGAAAGCGGCTCCATGCCCATGGGATTTCGTAGGGATTCAAGGGTCTTTTCCTCCAGCTGATCCTCCGGAATATAAGGCGGATCCGGTACTGTCTCCCCCGGAATAAATATATCCGCAGTATCAGGCAATGTGACGTTTACGGTTCCCTGTCCATACTCTAATGCTACATTCATCTTACACGTCTCCTTTTCTCCATTTTTGTTTACGAATGAATCAGGCCCTATTTTCCTAGATAGGCTCCTATGATCTCTAAATATTCCTCAGGATAAAAACCGATATCCCCCTGAAATCTGGTCAGGGCGATCAGACCGCCGTCAATGACCGGAATGGAAGCCAGCATCTGTGCATTGTCAGCCTTTAACCCTCCGCCGTAAACGACTGGAAGTCCTCCTGTCACTTCTTTGATATAAGAGCCGGTCCTGGCTATGTACTCTTTATCCGGCGGTGTTTTCCCCGGTCCAATGGCCCATACCGGCTCATAGGCGATGACTACTCCCCCAGTGTCCACACCAGTTAATCCGGTCTCAAGCTGCTCCTTTAACACCTCCTGCCAGCGGGGCTGCTCCTCTGCGGTTTCCCCAATGCAGTAAAGCACGGACAGTCCTGCCTTAAGAGCCTGTAAAACCTCCTGATTCAGCAGGCGGTTAACCGCATGGGAATCGGTTATTCCCGCTTCTGAAAGAATCCCTGCCTTATCCCTTCGTTCCTCACAATGGCCGATGATCGTAGTGGTACAGCCAATGGCTTTTGCCGCGTTTGCCGTGCGGTTCGTTGTAAAGGCCCCAAAATTTCCGCCGGCTGCGGTATCCTCACGGAACACTCCCTGACAGCCGATGTTCACCGGGCTGTTCTCCCCCAAAGCACCAGCAGCCTGGATCAAATGGGCTTCAGGAAAATACATGGTAAACTTCACATCATCATTCTCATATTTTCTTAAAGCTTCCTGGGTATTTGATACAATATAGCTTCCCCACTCCCGGATAGGCGCTATGGAATTCACGCCGCCCTTTTCCCGGGGAATATCAAACCGCTTTAAATTTAAAAAAATATGCTTCATTTTCATTATCCTCCCTTTTTTATTTATATTTCACCAATTTTATATATTTTCATGAAAATCTATGAAATCCCTCAGTTCCGGGCCGATCAGAGGACGGCACCATTTTATGAACTCATTGGTCACGTCGTTTCCCCTCTCATTAATAAAGTTTTCCGGGATGACCCTTTCATGGAGCATGACTTTTTCAATGGGAATACGTTCCATATGGATGCAGTATTCTCCATCCAACCTATCCTCCCGGATAAAGCCGATCATCACTCCGCCCTGGCCTTCCATGGCTGCTTTTAAGGCTTCACGTCCTGAAAGCACCGCTTCCTCCCTGTCAACCGGGGACTGCCATGCAATGGAAGAACGTCCGCAGATTCCAGGCTTTTCACTTCTGGCCTTAATATCCAGCTTTTGAATTACCAGATTGGCAAGATAGGCGCTTACATCTCCGTAATAGGTTGCCCGCCCGGTCTTGTAGATCGGGGGGACCACCGGCTTTCCATCTTCCCCTTTTAAGCCTTCGCTGGCAACCACGACCACACCACCCTTTTCTTCATAAAGCTTCTTCACATCCGCCAAAAATTCCTCTTCCTTAAACGGACGCTCCGGCAGATAAATCAAATGGGGCGCATCTCCCGGCTTTTTTCGGGCAAGAGCTGAAGCAGCCGTGACCCAGCCTGCATTTCTTCCCATGGCCTCAATTACACATACATGGATGGGAAGAGATTTTACATCCATTCCTACCTCTGCAGTAGTAGCCGCAATATACCTGGCTGCGCTGCCAAATCCAGGAGTGTGATCGGTAATTGCAATATCATTGTCAATGGTCTTGGGGATCCCAACCACCGTAACTCCTGAATTTTTGCAGGCTTCATGAATCTTTCCGCAGGTATCCATGGTCCCATTGCCTCCATTAAGAAGAACATACCTGATGTGGTATTTCTCAAATATGGCCGGCATGGCCTCATAATCTTCCTTTTCCAGGGCGTACCTGGAGGAGCCGATGGCCGTGGCAGGGGTTTCCAAAAGTAGTCTGAGCCTTTCCTCCGGAAACGCCATGAGATCCAGAAAATTCTCTTTTAATATCCCTTCGCTGCCGCCCAGGGCAGCATATACTTTATCAACCTTTTTGCTTTCCCTGGCCTCTTTGATCACGCCGTAAAGAGATGAATTGATCACCGCAGTAGGACCGCCTCCATGTACCACCAGAACATTGCCATTCATATGTTTGATCCACTCTCCTTTTTGTAAAATCATTTCACTGTATCTCAACAGAACCCACCGGTCTTCCGTCCTTATGTTATCAGCGTACCATATTCTCCTCCGGATTTGTGCAAATTTTACCCAAACGTTTGGGTTTTATGGTATACTGTTTTCATTGATCATGGTTTATAATAACATAAAAGAAAATTCTTTTCCGGAGGTAGCCTATGACATTAAAGGAAATTGCGGAAGAAGCCGGCGTGTCCATTTCCACCGTATCCAGAGTCGTGAACAAAAACATTCCCGGTGCCGCCAGCAAAAAAGTCCAGGACCGGATATGGGAAATCGTCCGCCGGACCGGATATACCCCAAATCCCACAGCCCGCAGCTTAAAGCTTGGAGAAAAAAAAGCTTCTTTGACCTCCTCCCGTTCCATCGCCTGCCTGTTTGCAAGAACCACGGATACGGTAACAGATTTATTTTTCTCCTCCCTTGCCCGGAGCATCGAACAGGAAGCCTTTAAACGAAATTATGTATTAAAATATTCCTTTTCCTCCTTTGATATCAGCCACCCCGGCACTTTCCGGCTGATCACCGATAACCAAGTAGACGGCGTGGTCATTTTAGGACGATGTGATAAACAGCTTCTCGGCCTTTTGAAAAAGTATTTCAACAGCCTGGCTTATACGGGTTTAAACAATCTGGAGGCAAAATACGATCAGATCATCTGTGACGGACAACAGGCCGCCCTTGCTGCCACCAGCTATTTAACCGGCCTGGGGCATAAGAAAATCGCATACATCGGTGAAACCAAAGCGGAAAACCGCTATACCGGATACTGCGACGGATTAAAGGCCGGTAGGCTTCCCCTGCGAAAAGAATATATTGCTAACGTGGCCCTCTCCTCAGAGGGAGGATATCAGGGAGCAAAGCGCCTTTTAGAAGCAGGCTGCGACGCTACCGCTTATTTCTGCAGCAACGATATCACGGCCATCGGAGCCATGAAGGCCTTCCACGAATCCGGACTTCGCATCCCTACGGATATCTCAGTCATCAGCATCGATGATATTGACACGGCCCAGTACTTAACTCCCATGCTCACCACGGTCCACATCCCGGTGGAGGAGATGGGGCAGATGACAGCGAAGATCCTGATCGACCGTATCGAGGGCGGCCACCGTCTTCCCGTTAAAATTGACCTGCCGTTTTACATTGCTGTCCGTGACAGCTGTGCAGCTCCCAAACGGTAAAACTCTATTAAAAAATTTACCAGGCATAAATAATAAGCAAAAAAGGTGGACGCAGATGTCCACCTTTTATTCTTCCGGCTGTGGCACCCGGCCTGAGTCTTGACAGGAGGGATGCATAATGGGATCCAAGAAAACTACAAGACATTTTATTGCATGAATATTTATTCTGCCAAGCCTTACTTAATTTTCCAGATTAAGTAATGACTAAGGTATGAAAAGGTTAACAAATGGAAGGGAGGGGGATATTGTAAAGGCATAGCTTTAATTATTTGATACCTTTTGTCTTCATCCGATTGGGAAATTCCGACATTGAAACAACAATGAAATACTATGTTTTTGATGTAGAGCATGGGGATCAAAAAGAGTAAACATCTATGAAGAATTTGCTTAATTTGTCTACCGTAAAAATACGTTGACAAAGGGCAGACAAAGGGCGCCTTTTTCATGAAAAGAGCGCCCTTAATATCCGTAATTCCCTTACCTCGTATTCAAATATTCCATAACCCCCATGTGGACCGTCCAGGCAACCCGGTCCTGGTAATCCGAGTTATTCAAAAGAGCTGATTCCTTCCAGTTGGTTAAAAAACCGCATTCCACGATTACGATCGGGGTCCGTACATGTAAAAGAAGATAGTAGTTATCGTTGGGTTTTGCCAGTCTGGTATTTTTCTCGCCCAGCACATAATCAAACCGGCTCTGTAAAATTTCAGCCAGCTCTTTTCCCTTATCAGACTTTTTATAGTAAAATACCTGTCCTCCGTATACGTATTCCTCATGATAGCTGTTCTGGTGGATGCTGACGGTAAGTGACGGGCTTTCATCATTGATGATCTCACAGCGCTTGCTCATGTCCGCCATCTTTTTTCTGCTGTCCTTTTCCGTATACAATCCGTTGTCATCTTCTCTGGTCAGAACCACTTTCACGTCTGAAGCTTCCAGATACTTTTTTAACCGGTATGCTATCTGCAAATTTATATCCTTTTCCAGGGTTCCGTCAATTCCGATCTTTCCCGGATCATTTCCTCCATGTCCCGCATCTATGACGACGACTGGCCTTTCTTTTTCGGCCTTTGCCTTGACCCCTGCCGTCATCTTTCCAGCCTGACTTGATATTACATATACCAGCACCAGCAAAACCAGTGCCATAAGGGGTTCCCACTTCTTAAATTTCACATTTTCTACCTGATTCATCTTCTTAATGAATTATATCTTTTAGTGAAATAAAAAAGAACTGCTCCCTGCGACTTTCCTGTTATTCAGAGCTCAATACATTATAGTCCCTTGTCCCATCGTTCGTAATCCATTCCAGATATTGAGCCAGGATGCTGGGATACCCTTCCTCTTCCCACAGCTTGTAGCCGGCCTTAGCTTTGGCCTTATCCCGGATGTCTGTAACGGTTCCTGCATAACAGGCTTCGTTAAGCTCCGCATAGACCTTTGCCATCTGTTCCTTCTGAGTTTTGGTCAATCCCTTTAATGTATCAAGCCTCTTAAACTCATCCTGAGCCTGATTGTAAAATACCTTGCTTAAAAACTTTTTCCCAAACTCATCGAAGTTCAAAAGATTTTTATCAGTGCTTCCCGTCTTTTTTGCCCATTCCTTCATATCCAGCGGCTTTGTATGATAGCGGAAGCTCCCGTCGTCTCCATAATATAAGATCCCATACTGGCATGGCGGCGTGGATAAGGAACTGGTCACGATCTCATAGATCCCGGAGTCACTTCTGGACCTCATATAGTGCTGCACATGAAGGTGACCGCTTAAAAACAAGGGGACCTCCCAGCTTTCCAGCTGGTCGATAAGCTGTTCACTGTGTTCAATGGTGCAGTCCTGTAAGTATACTTCACTTTCATCAAGAAGATTATGATGGCCTACCGGAATCACATTCATCCCCAGATTCCAGGCTTCCTCCATCTGCTCCTCAATCCAGTCATATGTATCATCCTGAATCATTCCTCCAACCAGATTTCTCGGTTCATACTGGCATGTATCAAGCATTAAGGCTCTGGTATAATCATTTACCTGATAAACATAGCTTAAGGAAGCAGGGTCCCGGCTGACCGCCTCATTGTATCCGAAATCCTGGTAAATCTCCTCGAATTCATCTGAAGTTACATTTTCCGCCCCCAAAAAGGTATCTCCCACAAATTGAGCTGCCTTAGAATTATTGATATCATGGTTTCCAGGAATAACGATTACGGGGATACCGGCTTTTTCAATTTCACCTAGCTTTTCCGCAAATTCTTCATGGCTTTCCTTTTCGCCTTCATAGGTCAGATCTCCGCTTAAGATCACTAGATCGGGCCGTTCCTTTTTAACCTCTTCCACAAAAGCATCCGTAATCTCCCAGATGTATTGCATCACCTTGCCGTCACCATGATCTATACTGTATTGAAAACCCTTCTGAAAATCTGTCAAGTCCCTGGCTAAATAATGAATATCCGTAGCGACAATGATCTTGCAGCCATTGTCAAAGGCTTCCTCAGGAGGCTGTGAAGCCGGGTCCTCCGAAGTTTGGGGGAATTCTTCAATGGTCGTCGGTTCCGTCCTCGTTGTTTCTGTCTCCTGCGGAGTAGTACTCTCTGCGCTGGTGCTTTCCGGCTCTGTTCCCTTGAGCGAACACCCTGCCAGCATACACGCTACGCCCAGCAATGCTGCCAATACGATCCTGTTTCTCATAACCTGACCTTTCTGTCTCTTACGCGTCTTTCGTTTACTTTTTATCAAGCTGGATTTCATCCCACAAGTCTGACGGTTCAAATCCCAGCTTCCAGCAAGCCACACCTGCCAGACCATACTGCTTTATTAAATCCATCTTAAGTCCTATGGACCGCTCTTCTTCCAGCCACAGCTTTTTGAGCCCATCCTTTGACTGTAATTCTCCGTAATACTGGCCCAGTTCCTCCTGCCAGTATAATTCCACTTGATTTTCACTGACCCATTCTTTTGCACGGGCAATGCCCAAAGAGGATGAGGTAACCTTTCCATCAGGTCCCTCTGTCCACACCCTTGTATAGAGGGGAATTCCATTGATCACCTTTTCTTTTGGTACCTGGGCCAGGGTATCCTTGATACCGTTTTCCACATATTGAATGGAAGCCACTGAACCGGCATCACCGCCTGCATAATGTTCATCATATCCCATAATAATCACGTAATCAGCCACGATCCCCTGTTCTTTCCGGTTATAGAACTGATTGCCGGGAGCCGGAACATAATTATCCACGGATAAAACGATCCCCTTCTCACGGCAGGGTATGGAAAGCTCCCGTATGAACTGAACATAATGGACCCCTGCTTCTTCCTTGATTCCTTCAAAGTCCAGATTAATCCCGTCAAGACCGTAGCGATCCACTTCCGACATAAGGGCATCAATCAGCTTCCGTCTGATGGAGGTCTTTGACATCAGGATCTCCGTATTTACATCAGGACTGAAATTATTGATGAGGGCCCAGACCTTTAAGCCCTTATCATGAGCTTTCTTTACATAATCCTCCTGAGCCAGGGATCGGAAGTTTCCTTCATTATCCGTAAGCTCAAACCAGGTTGGAGAAATGACATTGACCCCTTTTGTATTGGCGATCACGCTGTCAAAAGAACCATTTCCTTCAAGGGTTGTCATCTGGTGCCAGGCAAGGCAAACCGGTTCATCCATGGAAACATTCGTGTAAACCGGTGCTTCAAAAGTACTTTTAAGAACCTCACTGGTCACTTCCCCCAGCCGTTTGCGTTCCACATAGCCTACAAATCCGTCTTCCGTCCGCACCTTATCCCACCTAACCATAGATTCCAGAACAGTGACCTGGCTTCCGGGAGAGATCCATGTCACGATGGGACTTTTTACTCCGCCTTTTACCCTGACATTTCCCTTTTCGGAAACCACTGCCTTTTGCTGGGCATCCCAGCTGTTATTAATAAAAATCCGCTTATGCTCAGCGCTGTCATAGGCAGTCACGTGGATATCCGTATAATTTGCCACCAGTCCGACGGACAAATAAACCCCGTTCTCATTCACCCAGATCAGGGGTTTCCCAGACGTTCCGACCGTGGAATGATCCGCATAGACTATGGAATCCGGCAGGGCATACACAAGAAGATTTTCATTGCTGTCCCAGTAAAACCGCTCGTTTAGCATATCATTCACCCACTCAATCGGGAGGTAGGTTTGATCCTGCAGGTAAAGCCCTTTTGCCTCCTGCAGATCCTCATTGAGATAAAGGGCCACTTCATCTCCCTTTACTCCCAGCAGTCCGGCTATATCTGCCTGTTCCTTTGAGGGAATATACCGTTCCAGAAACCACACCCCTGAAAATATGGCGGTCACTAACAAAATCAATCCTAGCGTCGCAAGAACCGGCGCTGTTTTCTTCTTCATCTGTTTTCCTCCTGCTAATGGATCGTATCGTCTTTTGCCTATACTATCTTTTGAATTATTTCGTGAGCAAACTCATCTTCGCTCTCTTTTGCCCATTATATCACAATTCTTATTTTTTGGAATTTACATTTTCATTACATTACATATCCCCTATTCCCGCCCTGACGCACTGAAGCAGCCAGCTAAAGGCTGAAGATGGCATCCCGCATGCGTCCCTTTTTGGCACGATCCAGTATTTACCGGTAATAAACCCGGTCAAATCTTATTTCCCGCAGTTTTCCGGTCTCTCCGTCAGGAACAAAATCGGCCATATAAAAACTATCATCCTCCCTTATTTCAAATATTTTATTCCAGTCTTTCTCCGGCAGTTCTTCTCCATCGATAATGATGGCGATTCCCTGATCCCGGTATTTTTTGAGCCCTGCCAGATACTGACCTTTCTCTGTCTGCCCGTTCCTTTCCCTGGCATCTTCTCTTCTCATCTGCATATCCCCCGTCTGTTTCTCTTTTGTTACATAGGCCGGGGGAGGACCACAAGGGTTTGCCGTGACACAATTCCTCCCCGATATTTAAAAAAACTGCTGATAAAAGCCTATGATTTCACCGGTGACAGCAAACACGTCTACTGAAACCGGAATTCGGGAAATGGGTATGTCAAGCTTCTTTTCCGCATTCTTTCTGGCTTCCTCGCTTCCAAACGACACGAGCGTCTTCCAGCTCTTTTCCGCTTTTTTCCCCTTTCTCTCAAACTCCAGAAACGTTTCCATCTGCCACTCGCTTAAGCTCCCGAGAACAAATTGCCTGTCGCATCTTAAAAATTCTTCCAGATTGCCATCCCTTACAGTTCCGTAATCCACAATCACTGCCTGGTAACCGGACTTTTTGCACAATAACAGCGTATCAATCCCCGCTCTTTCATAATAATCCGCTTCCAGTATATGAAAACTTCCGGCCTGGGACTGTTCCTTTGCACACAGCTTTCTCATATTCCGGAAATCCCCATGGCTGTTCCATTCCAAAACCGCACACCGCTTTCTTAAGACTCCTCCCAGATATCCTGCTGTCATAACTGTAAAATGGGTCACCCCCACTCCTCTTCCGGTTCCGATGATACCAATGATCTCCTGATTGACCGGCATTTTACGGGAGCTTGAAAGCTTCCATACCTTTTTTACCGTTCTATTCACAAGGTGTTTATCCTTTCCCTATGGTGCAGTTTTTGTCCGAAATCATTTAAGAAAACCAATCGCTAATTTGTCTTCTAAATCTTCCTTTCTCTCTTTTCCTTATACTTTTTATATCTAAAATCTCTTCCAGCAGAGTCTTGTAAAAGTCTTCTGTTTCCTCATTTGTCTCAAAAGGGTCCGGAAAATAAGGGGCCTTATTGCATCGGGAAGGGGCTGCCCCTTCAGGCAGCCTTATTCTGGTTGTCCTGGCTGCATGATTATAAACGATCCCATAGGAACTATGGCCTTTCACTACGTATTCTGCAGAGAAATAGGCACTGTTTCTGCTCCAGCTGCTGCCGTCGCATACCAGAATCAAAGCATCCGGGCTGCCCCTCAGTGCCTGTTCAACATTTTTTCCGTAATCCAGAATACGAGTTTGATAAGGCGGCTCTTTTAATTTCACTCCCGGCCCGTAATGGGGTCTCCAAATAAACCCCCGGTACCTCATCAGGCCATACTGATCCCGCTTTGCGGCTGCATGATCACTAAACCCGGTGCCCATGCCGGAGTCATTTTTTTCTTCAAATAAATTGGGATATCCGTGATTTCTAAGATAGACAGACAGGCCGATTCCAATATGAGTCGTTCCGGCCCCTGATTTGCTCCCTGCAAGAGCAATTATAAGAGATGACGATTGTAGACGGTCTATTGCAGCCGTTCCCATGTTTTTAAGCTGTCCAAGCCTCTCACCCAGCTCCTGCGCTGATGAAAACCGTTCTTCTTTTTCCTTTTTCATACACCGGTTTATGACGGCAGCCAGATCGGCATCCATTGATGGAGCCGGTTTATAGGGCAGTTTAGGAAATTCTCCTGTAAATAGAAAATGGATGATAGCACCAATGGAGTTATACATCCCCTTATTCTATCAATGTTTTCATGGTATTTGACTACGCTTTGACTACACCCATTTAAATAAAATAAGATATATTTGCATCGACTCTGGCGGGCCCGGAATACACTGGAAACCCGCCTATTCTACTCATAATCATATGGTCCCTTGTACTTCTCCTTCTGTACCCTCGTCATACTGGCAATGGCTTCCTCCCTTGTCCCATACAATCGTCTTTCTGGAAGCCGTATCCCTTTACCTTCTCCATACTTCACGATGTACATTCCACCCTTGCAGGAGCGTACAACGCCTTCTATGACATGAATATTGCTTTCAATAAAATAACAGGTATCTCCAACCTTATACATGAGCTTCACCTCCTATTGGATATACCTGCATTATACTATTTTTTATGGTGTTGTAAAATCCCCTTTTGGCAAATAAAAAAGGGCCCCAGCCTGTAGTACCAGGGCCTACTAAAAAGGGGCGAATATATGAGAAAGATAAATGCTTCGTACAGCTTTCCTGTACGCTATATTATATTCCCCAATCTAAAATAGGTTCTTTATGAAAGAGACTAAAAAAACCGCACCTTTTTAGGGATGCGGTTCTTACTGTTTTCCAGATAGGTTTCAGATAACAGGGGCAATTATCTTTCCTCTTATTTTCTTTTCCAACGGTATGAAAGAATAAAAAATTTATAATGATAAGATAGTGCTCAGGTCAGATCTCTGAAGTATCCAAATAAAGGAGTAATATATGAATGAGAGGAATGGCTTGCCTCACACTATATTATATGCACTGCTTTCTGGAGTGACACTCTCTGCTCTTTTGTTCACTTTATCAATCCCGGCCACTGCAGCGCCCCATCCTGATCCGGAGTGAGTGTCACCGGCTCCACAACCATTTTGCCCTCGCTATCCAGGCAATAAACCTTTCCGGATTCAGCGATCAGAGTACCTTTAAGCATAACACCATCTGATCCCAGATAGTACCAGCCACCCTTGTACTTATACCATGTCTTTGTGACCATCATTCCGGCGCCATCGAACCAATACCATTTGTTCTGATCTTGAAGCCAATCATTCCGGACGGGAAGGCCGGTATCTCCCAAGTAAAACCTCCACCCATTGTCCTCCTGGATCCATCTTGATTTATTCATTGGCGCCACTGAGAGAGCAGCCTTAAACGCGTCCCAAGTATGCTGAGTATGGTTATAGACGTAAGGGTTCGGGCAAATCTTCCCCGTTACATCATGATGGCGGATTACCCGGTCAGCAGGTATGTTATATTTCGCCATCAGCTCCTTTGTCAGCTCAATCGCTGCTTTTACCGTAGCGTCCTCAAAGTACCAGTCCCGGCTTGTGTCTGCCAGATTTCCGCTGCTATTTCTTACACACATTTCAATTCCCAGGCTGTTTGCGTTCCTGCATTCCGAGTGGGTATAGGCTTTTGCCCCACAATGCCATGCAATGTCCTTTTCCTCAACAGACTGCCATACTTCCCCGGCAAATCCAACATAATAGTGAGCACTGGCCCCAATGTACTGGGAAGCGTAATACTTACAGTTTGCTTCTGCTCCTCCTAGTGCCCCTACATAATGGATCACGATATACTTAATGCGATCTGCAGTACCGGCTGAATAATTATATGGTGTAAGTAATTTACTGATCTGCATATTTTCCCTCCAAATTGAAAAAGGCCCAGGAAATTCCCAGGCCTAAAAGTTTGTTTATTCCGTTGCGTCTGCTTTCTTTTTTAACACATCAATAGCTTTGATCAGAACTGTCGGAAGCGGCAGGCCCATAAGCCCGGCATTCTCCACGATGGAGATCAATTCGTTTGCCATAAATCCAATAATCACCATGTCCCGTATGTAGTTGGTCCCTATGGCCAGATCAAGGCGGTACGCGATCAGTACAAACAGAAGGGTCATACCCTTGCGGCAGAGTCCTTTAAAGCCGGCTTTCGATTCCAGGGTCCCGGTTTCGGTTTTGGTGCTCCTCTTGAAAATCCCAGCTACGATCAATCCGGAAAGGAAATCTATTCCCATAAAAATCATTAAAGTTTTTATACCGGTATCCCAGCCTCCAAATAATGACGCAAAGAAGCTGCCTGCGATTCCTACCGCCGTACATAGGATGTCTTTTTTCATTTTCATATTCCTCACTCTTTCTCTAAATTAAAATTCAGCAATACTGAAGGTACAGTCCCTATTGTAAAGAGCATCACCTTTTAGCAATTGACATGATGGTAAAATCCAGCAGCCAGTTGGTACTGCACCAAAACAAGTATAGGCTTTGCTTCCATTACTCCGGAAGTTATCCCGTTCCTCCGCATACAAAAGAGTGGCATAACCACTTGTAGAACTTAAACTTGTTCCAGTTGCTATAGAAAAATACCTTAGTGGATTTGTATCTGTTGTTACCGTATCGAACCTTACATATAACTGAATGATGACATAAATGGATTTTCCTGCATTATTCCTCCATACAGGCCCATACGTATTATGAGCAGCCGTAACAAGCCGGGTACTCCTAAGATCATACGATTGGGTGAAATCCATACAGCTGTCCCCATTTACCGTTGTCAAACCGGACAGTTTCGCTGTCAGGAAAATCTTATTTCTAATTTCATTATACACAAACGCAGTGTTGGCGATCTGGTCCGAATTATCTCCCAGGCCAGCCTGAGGTGCGGTTGGCTTGCCTAATAAACTTGTATTTCGTCTGATTAGATAGAGTGCACTTGGAGTAACCGCTTTCGAATCATCATAGTCATCCGTGGCATTTGATAACTGTACAATTCCTTTTTGAGATAAAGTGGCATCTCGGATCTCCGGTTGTGGCGGAAGCTGGCTTTCCGGAACCTTTCCGGCTGCATCAAGCTGGGCGATTCCATTAGGCTTTCCGATCGCCCCCACTAAATCAAACAGGCATTTTCTTACTTTTCCTAAAAACACCTTTACTCTTTCCCCCTTACTCGGAATGGGAAACTTTTCATCAACATTCTCCAATGTCTCTATTACCGTTTCTGAGATATCGCCCCCATCACTCTTTACCCGTTCCATTACGTCTTGAATGGATGCGATTCCAGAAGGATGCACGGTGATATGAATTTCTGCCGCTTCCTGAACTACGGTCTGAACATTGTAGATATAAGAGGTTGAAGCCACTCCATTATATTGCGGCATCTCATCCGGCGTCGCTGCCGTCACAATACAAAAAAGGACCTCTTCGGTCCCGTCCATTGCGTATAATCCAACATTCTGTATGTAATACGTGGTCTGTATCTTCTCGTTACCGAAAAGCGTTCTTGTCTGGATCAAATCGTCATTCAAGACTTTTGTTTCAGGAGAGTCCATGACCTGCTTAACTCCCTGCATATCCGTTAATGCCTTAAAATCTGTACTATCCGGATACTTATAGTTAGAGGTCTTGGCCTTTGTAATATTCAACAAAATCTCTCCGGCCACGGCCCTGGCTACCAGGTTTTCACCGGCAGCCGTTAAAATCGCCTTATTATACTGTCCCATGATATCTCCTTAAATTGTTGTTATCTTTGTGCCGCTTACAGTAGTTCCGATATACAGGCTGCCTTTGATATCTTTTTTTGCTTCCTGGCTTGCAATGATCTGGATATGAGCCGGAATAATATCCCACAGAAGATCATACAGAAGGTTAACCGCCCCATATCGGTCAGAGGTGACCTTAACGGTCAATAAGCATAAGTTACTGTTCACAGATAAAATGTACCCATCGGCACCGTAGAGCTCCGCCAGGCGGCTCTTAAGGAATCCAATGGTAAAGGGTACAACCGTATTGTACCTTTGCAGGATCCTGTTTCTGCGATATTCCAGCGTTTCTCCCTGATATAAGATACCAAAACGTTTTTCATACATCAGGATCGTATCTTTATCTGCAGTCTGGATATAACAGTTATTTCTTACCGATCGGAGGCTGTTTTCCACCTCTTCCAGTTCCACTTCCTCTGTCTTCAAGAGCTGATTAAATTCCAGGATGTCTTGAAACCATTCCGGTAAAAGCATTTTCAAATCAACTGCCATGAATCGTCACCACCCCTAATACTGGCACTTGCTGCACAGCTGAAGTTTCCACACATACCACGTCCAACGTGGATCCATTGATCGCTACATCCGTTACGTTCACAACTTCCGGAATCGTAAGGATTGCGTAAATGATCCTGGATACATAAACGGTAACAGCATATTCTATCTTTTGGCTTTTCAGCATGACTCCCCAGGATTGCCGGACCGATGCTAAGTATTCTTCTATTTTTTCCTCTATTTCACTTTTGTAAATAACTTCCCCGTTTTGAATGCCGGACAAAAATTGAACGGTAAGGGAAATATCCAGCTTCCATTCATTGCCGGTTCTAATTGTCACCGCCGCCCCGATCGGTGCTACCCCGTATCCGTTGGCAGAAGGCTCTTGCCCCCCATCTTCCGGAGGACAAATCGTATTTTGAACCTGATTTATCAGTGCGCTGCCCGCAAGCTTATAATTCCCATCAAGAATACTGCACAGCACGGTCCCTCCCCCTTGCCAGGCAGGATAGATCTGTATGGCTCCCACTCCATCAATGGCAAGGATTGCATTCCGGTAAGATGCAATATTTCCCCCAAATGAGGACACATCAAACGTAGCAAAGTACCGTTCCCGCAGAGAATCATCCGTTTCCTCCCCTGTACCACTGGAAAGAAGCTCTGTAAGCTGCGCTGACGAAAGTCCGGTCATATAATCGACAGCAACCAGCTGGCCGGAATAATTGTTTCCAATTTCCCCCGCTGTTTCACACTCCATTTTATAGGTGTACCCAGATTCTGTTTGTTCTATAAATTCTATGGCCTTATACGTCAAATAACCTTTTCCGGTGAGCGCAGAAAAGCGGGACCCAATCGGGATCTGCATATTAAAAACGCCTTTCTTTACTGCCCTGGTGGCTGCCTTTCGATCAATGCCACGCTCTGCCGCCAGCATGTCCAGCCAGTTACCTCCTGCGGTTTCTGCGTAGGCATTTTTCTGAACGGAATTTAAATCAAGATACAAACCCTCTAAATACCAGCTTTCAGGGCCAAGAGCCGTCTGGATCATAGAACCCTCTCTTTTATCAATGGTATCCGGTACCCGGTTTAACTGAGCTGCCAATATATTCGCATAGGTCTTGTTGCTAAAATCAATCAAGTTTCCACCTCCCCTGAGACAGTTCCATACACAGTTTTAACATCAAACGTACATTTCATAGTTCCTAAGTCTGATGAATCAAATAGAAAGTTATCCACCGAAAGGATCCGCTTATCAACAGAAAAAGCTTCCTGAACACGCCTTTTCAGCATACTGGTCACATATTCCGGTGGCTTGCCGATCAACTTTTTTAATTCCCTGCCGAAATTAGCAGTATAGATCTGATATTGGTACCGTTCTACACTCAGTATGATTTCTACTGCCTGCTTCATAGCTTCCAAGCCGCCGCCTATGTTTCTAACGGTGCTGGTACTTTTATCCACCAAATATGTTTCTGTGGGATACTCTTTTTCCTTATTTTCATAAATTACTACGCCCGCAGATTCTGGCAACGTCGCCATCGTATCACCTACACTTTCGATATTATTATATAATTCTGTCCGGCATTGGCCTTTATAACCAGGACCTTATCTCCCGCTATTAAACCAGGATTGATCACTACGGTTTCACCTTCCACAGTGACGTCTCTGTAACGTACATTGTCCGTCAGTTCAGCTACCGGTTCTATTACCTCCATCTGAGTAGCCAATATCTTTAGTGTCAAGGGCGCCGTTGTAATCACCGTAGCATAACCAATGTCCAGCAGATCCATTGCTTTCACGGTATCATAAATAATGGACTTAAATCTATCTATCAGTTCCATTTGCCCCTCCTTAACTATTTATAATCTTTGCATCGACGCTCATGGTATGCTCTCCGTCTGAAAAGGTGTGTTTCACTTGATCCAAGAGCAAATAGTACCCATTGGAGAGCTCTGGGATATCTTTGATTTTAAACATTACCATTGCTCCCGCCTTAAGTCCTGGAACGCCGCCCACTCCGCTAATCGATATAGTCTTAAGCACCCTGTCATAATAAGCCATCATGATATTGCCCTGCTGGCTGATCTGAGCCTCGTTTAAGTTTTCATCCACCTTCTCATATTTCTGCAAAAGTCCCCATTTTTTTATGGTTGTCTGGTCATTAAATACATAGGTGTCTCCCTGACCTGTTTCCTTGTTTGGCTTTACGAGTTTTACCTGATTATAAGTATCTGAGTCTATATCAGACTTATAGGAATAATCCGTTATAATGCTGCCGTTACCGATAAGGATATCGGACATCATATTCTTGGCTTCTTTAAGAGACAGCTTGCCAAAATCATCATAAAAAACAAAGGTCTTTCCGGTATTGTATTGAGTTACCTGTAAGCCATATTCAATAATGTCCAGGCATTCTGTGTTTTCCTTTGTCAAAGTTGGAATGACGTATCCTGTATCTTCCAAGGTTCCCATTTGAAGCTGCATATCCGTTGCAATCTGCTGAATCACTTCTCCAAGCTTCTTTCCAACAAAGCTATAACTGGCATTAGACTTTAAATACCTCAGCTGATCATAGACTGTAACTGAAACAACACCCCAGCGATCTTGTTCTATGATAAACACAAATCCCAGGAAAATTTCCTTTCCGTCAACATAAAACTGAACCTTTGCCCCCTCTGTAAGATTGATGGTTTTTTCCTGCAGATAAGAAAAAGTCAGCTTTCCCGCGCTGCCATTACGATTTGTAGTGTAAGTGACTTTCTGCGTGATTGGAGCATAATCATACATGGTATTTCCCTCAGCATTAAATATCAAAAGCTTGTAACTCATCCGGTCACCTGCAGCTGATCTGCCTTAATCCAGCCTCGATTCCCACCGATCAATATCGGATAGGCACGGGAAGCTTCCGGAATAATCCTTGAAACCGTTGTTGATAAGTTGTTTGCTGTGCCAGTCGGCTTATCTCCATAACTGCTGCTGAAATAGGTGCCGTTTGCAATGACTGAGGCCCCTACACGCAATTCAGGGGCTGCTGACAGTGGCCTTGGCTGTTCCTCAACCTGAACGTTCCCGGCTGCAGGCTGTTCTGACTGAGGTAGCTTTATCCTTATAGGAGAATAATTCCTGTATTGCCTGAATTTAATTTTGTAGTATACGTCACCAGACTCTCCTCCTTTTTCTGTCGTTTCAAAATTATCTATCACCGCACTAATATTTGTATCGTACATACGACTTCCCCTGGCATCGTACCGGCTTATGACAAGGTCACATATCTCCTTATTGTCTCTTGCCTCCAGTAACGCATCCACATAATCACCCGGTTCTTCCCGATCATGACCATAAATAAGAGGATCGTCTCCATTCCCAGGAAAATAAGATTCCCAGGATACCTCCATTAAGGAAGGCAGTCTGGGAACCACGATTTCTCCTACGTCTAAAATATCATAGGTCTTGTGATCAGAAGGATATGAAACCGTGTATTCTTTGGGATTGACCGGAAACTCTATGGTATTTCCACCTACATCTGCAAAAAATTTATACTTATTCCTCATGAATTCTCCTATCCTACTACCACATTACTGCTGGAAGCCTGCTGTGTACCCAATACATTGTTTAACGCACTGAGCATGACATCAACATCAGAACTTTCTCCACCATAATTATTTTGGTTTACGGTCGCATTCGTCTGTGGCACCGTGAGATTCACCAGCGCTACATACTGACGTTCTGACAAATCCCGGAGGAGCTTGATATTTTCATCAGCAATATTGACATCCTGCTCAATCTTGCCTACTTTTCCAACCTTACCAACATTTCCGATATCCCCAATGCCTGAACCATAGCTGCCACTACCAAGGCCACTCATCTTCCCTGTAATATCATCAAGACTGAAATTCATATTGTCCATCTTTTTTCCAAGAGAGGACCCTAATTCTCCACCTTTGTCTGCCGTTGTTCCGGTGTCCAGCTTTGCCATTCGCTTTATCGTAACAGCCTGTTCTCCAAATGTATCATCTACCCATCCACTCAATTGATTCCTGAAGCCTGATACGGCACCGGACAGATTGGTTTTGAGTACAGCATCAATTGCATTGGCCACGGTTTCAACGATTCCAAGTATCGTGTCAATAAAGATTGTATGAAAAAGATGGGTAACCGCTCCAAGTGGATCATTCCAGACATTGACAAAAAACTCAGCAAAGGCAGCAATCAAATTCCATAAGTCAGCAACAAGATTATACCCTACGGCATAAATAAACCCAAATACGGTTCCGACTTTTTGCCCCATCTGCTCAAAAGTAACTCCCGCCTGAGTAAGCCCCAGTATTAAAGCCCCAATCAATGCGGCAATTAAAATAAAAGGCCATGCCGCCGCCAACCAGCCCGCTGCAGTTGCCAGCCCAGAAGCCAGGCCCACTGCCCCTATCCCTATCAGAAACGGATATACATAGCCCCAGTTTTCTATGATGAAGCTTGCCCCTGCCGCTATTAAATCAATGGCCCATGAGGCAACATCAGCCAGAACCTCAAACGCTCCAATAATTCCATCAAGAGCCATTTTACCTATGTCACTATTTAGGAATTCATTCACTTTATCCAACACCCCATCCATGGCATGTACGGCAACATTTTTCATTACGATCCATGCCTGCCCCCAAGTCATTGGCATGTTTTCAAATTGTTCGTTTATTTTATCCGTGGCACTTAACATAGCCTTTTTTACAATATCAGCAGTAATCAGTCCATCAGATGCCAAGCCTCTGATCTCACCTATTGGCTTTCCCAGATAGTCTGCAATGGTTTGTATGACATTAGGAGCCGCTTCGAAAACAGCATTCAATTCCTCTCCTCGTAAAACACCGGATCCCAACGCCTGGGTAAGCTGTAAAGAAGCAGAGGCAATTTCCTGCTGACTGGCTCCTGCTATAACAAATTGTTTATTTAGGTTCTCAGCAAAGGCAACAACTTCATCACTGCCTGAAAAAGCGTCTCCTGCTCTCTGCCCAAGCTTCGCAACAACATCCGCTGTCGCAAGATAGCTGGTTCTGGTCCTCTGCGCAGACTGATAAATGAGTTCCTGGATCCGTTCTGTTTCTTGCAAGCTGTTATTCATGGCTTCATTTCCTTGACCGCTTCTGTCAGTTGCTGGAGGTTGAAACCCTTTATTCATAAGGTTTAATCGAGCGGTTGTCTGCGTCATTTCATCGGATAGGCCAAATAATTCCTTTCCTATCTTAAATCCAGCAGCCACTGCTACTACCTTTTTTATAGTCGATAACAGATTTCCTGCCGAACTATTGGTTTCCTTTACTTTTCTATTGTGGTTATCCTGTTCTCTGGCCGCTTTGGAAGTATTATTGGCAATTTTAATTAATTGCGCCTCTAAGCGATCAAATCCGGAAGAGGAGATCGTATTGGCAGATTCCCCGATTTGTCTCATGTTTGCTATAACTGCGCCAGTAGCTCCGCCAATGGACCGGCGCATGGTCATTTCCGTTTTTGCGACGGACTGGTCAATGCGCTGCATCTGTTCTACCGAAGAATTCCCAAGATCAAGGAACTTGGAAAAAGATGCACTGAACTGGTCGCTTAATATAAAATCTTCTCTTATCTCTCCCATAGTTCCTCCTTTACTTCTTGGGTCGGTTATTGATTTCTTTTACTGCCATCTGATACAATAAGATCTTTTCGTTTTGTGATAGGTCTGCGATCTCACCGGGGAAGCGTCCGTGATTGACAAACATGTAGTAAGCCAACTGCACGTCCATATCTCCCCCGCTTAGAAGTTTTTTGCTTCTTCCAGTTTCTCCTCTGGGCCTTCCATTCCGTTTAATTCCAAAATAGCCTCTGAAAGACGATTGTATTCACCAATACTGAGCATCTGTGACGGAACCTCCAGCGGATCCTCCGTTCCATAAAATTCACACAATTCCCGATTACTAAAATCAGGCTCCTGTACACAAGCTAGAATCAGTCTTTTCGTGTAAAGGAAGTTATCCAATTTTTCAGTAGAGGCCCCCTTCACACCAGATGTCTTCCTGCTCATTCGTGCCAACTTTTCATTTTCTTTCTGAGTGATGGCTTTAATTACAAAAGGTACCGGATTGCCCTTATCATCTTTAAACCGATCAGATAATACAACCTCCCTTGTTACACCTGCCACTGGCGGCTGCAAAAATGCTTTTAATGCGCTCATAAATTTCCTCCTACTCTCCCAGCTGTGCTGGTGCTTTGAATGCGTTAAGAACCTCAACGTTTGTAAAGCTGAATGAAATATCCATACTTAAATAATCCGCACTGTCATCCAGGATGGCAATGGGAAGCTTACTAAGTTTGACATTATACAGGGCAACGGTTTGACTTCCAACCGTCGTACTTTCATCATTGTTCGTGATCTGGATGGTAAAGTATGGAAGGATTCCCGTCTTTAAATACGCCTTTAACATATTTAAGAATTCCGGTGTTCCATAATAGATCGTCGCGGATCCGGTCAACGTCACGCCCTTAGTCTTCTTCTGTATCAAGTTTGTACCTACTACCGTAAAATCCGATTCCTGAAATTCTGCATCCGCCTGGATCTTTTTAAGACCAAACATTTCCACGTTCCGGCCATCAATCACGGCAAAGGCCCTGCCGGCCTTACCGTTTAGGGCATCGCGCTCTAATAAAAATGACATACTCTACCTCCTTTAATCTGTAAGAACTGCCGTGATATAAATCTTTTCCACGGCTGCCACCGGCTGAATTGCGAGGGTTATTACAACAGCATTGATTGATTGTCCTGGCTCCACGATTACATCGTCCGAAACAAAATTCTGAATCCCTCCATTTGCCTGGATCTCGTTTAAATATCCAACAATCCAAGCCTTGAGTAAATCCCGGCCTGTGGCATTGTTCTGGATTTTTCCTATATAATTCTGCGAAAAGTTCTTATACACATCATTCGCGATCGTATCCTGTGTTCGGATCACCTGGTTTAAGCTGAACGCCTCACCCTTATCCGGGGTGTAAGTAATCAGGGTATTAATATCCGACATCACTTTCACACTGCCGAATTCTTCAAAAAATGCAATCTGGCCCTTGTTCAGGGCATCATCGATTTCCGATGCCGTAAGGCGTGGGAGTACATTTACGGCGTCCGGGTACTGGGCATATACCAGGGATTCGTTATAGTTTGCTCCCGCTTCTGCCCCACCAACCCACCAGGCTGTCTGCTGTGGAGTAAGAACAGTTCCATCTGACAACACGACTCCATTCTTGACTGAAATGACAGCATCTGAATTACTTTCCACCCCTGCCATAACGGCCTGGCACTTCTTGCCAAGATTATCCCGCATCCGCTTAATGAAAGCCACATAAGCAGCCTGTATGGTACTGTCAGAGCCATCATAAATCAGTATGTTAAAGGTATAAGGTTCTAAGGCTGTCAGAAAGGCGGAATAAGATGCACTGCTTACAGTTCCGTCTGTACCTCCTGAAAGGACTGTTCCTACACTGGCCGTTAAATCTCCAGTCCCTGAAAACTCAACCCAGTCATTGCTATGAAGATCTGCAATAACTTTACCGTCCTGAGTGTCCTTGATCGCTCCATCAACAATGGTCTGCACGATAAAGCTCCCCTCGTTGTCCGGATCAGCAGCAAGGGAAACAGCAATATCATTCCCCCTTATGCCATTGTATCTAGCAGTGATCGTAAGCGGTTCAATGGTTGCAGCGGCTTTAGTTGCCCCCACAGGGCCCGGACGGTACAGCATGACCTTCACCGGCCCTCGTGTATGCCCGGATCCCTTAAAAATCTCTCTCAAAAACAAAGCTTTGCTGTTGGTGGAATCATATCCGATATACGGAGTAAAATCATCACCGACGTTAATGGTCCTGATTTCATCTTCCGGCCCCCAGGACAACGGCTCGCAAATTACAACGACACCCCGATCTCCAACACTGACAGCCTGTGCCATGCTTGATTTAACATTAATGTACACTCCCGGCTGCTTTTTATTTTGACTGGTCCAAGTTCCTCCGGCCATTTATTTTCCCTCCTTAAAAAACTTATTTAATAGTTCTTTTGCTTCTTCCACGGTATACTCCGGCTCAGGAAGCAGCGCCCTGGCAAAATCCTGCTGATAACGTTCAAAAGCTTTACTCTTAAGCAGGGACTCTGTCTTATATTTCGTTGATGTCTTTTTATTTGCCATCCTGTTTGATACCTCCTTCATAGGTTTCCACTGATTCGATGGGGGACGTGTTGTCTGGATAGGAAACAATGACTTTCACTTTAAACTGATAATGTAACTCTCCGTCGTCAATCTTCCATTCCCGGTCATAGGTCCGTAGCTTTCCGTCCTCATAGGGAATAAATTCAAGAACATAGTCCAGCTGATCCGCAACAGACACCAGCTGATCATGCGCATCCGGATCGTTTCTTTCAACCAGATACACCACATCAATTCCGATATTTCGCATAAAACGGCGACCTGCCCGATTTTCTGTTTCGGTTGGCATGAAGAATATAAAAAAGCAAGGAACATCTGTCCCCTGCTGATTTGGATTACTATATACTGATATATCTGGATAAATTTCTTTCAAAGCTCCACTTATGGAGTCTACTAACTTTTCAAGTGTAAATTTCATTTGAAATTCTCCTTTATCCGCTTATCAAGTTCCTTTTTCACAACATTTCTATATCGCCCAACCGCCGCCTGCTTCATATACTTTCCTTTTACATAAGGCGTTTTAGTTCCCACCGTAATACCGCCCAACTTAGGATCCACCTTTTCAAGCATATTGCCGTTAATAACCAACCCCGGTACAAAGTGCTGATCCATACGATGGCCATCATTTACATAAGAAGCATACTGCATGTTGTTTGCAAGAGTGGTCCGTGCGCTTCCCCCGGTCATTACCGGCTTTGTAATGCTATCCAGTTCCCATGCCTGAGCCATGTCTCCTGATCGGGTTCCGGTTCCGGATATAGTGGATCCGTTTGGTGGAGTCAATTCCGTAGCCCGTTCTACCGCTGCGATCGTGGCCCCCTCCATAACCTCCTCCATAATCTTCGGTACGTTCTGCCCCTGTTTCCGGAGCTGTTCCAGGCGCTTCCTGGTAGCCTGACCAAAGGTTGACATATGAATCCCCTCCCTACTTAATTACCTCGTCCATCAACAGGATAGCTTCCTGATGCTCCAATCCAGAAAGAACTCCGCCAACTGGATCATAAAAGGGCTGTGGAAGACCGGCAAAGTATCGCTCAGGTTCCCGATTGCTTCCTAAGAGCCCGCCTCTTACAATCATGAGCATATCTCCCGCCTTTAGATCCACCGACACATCACAGGCTACTTTATCCGTGGCTGTGGCCGTAGCCGCTGTTTCCTTCCAGGAAGGACCGTTCCTCTTTGTGCTGTAGACCCGGCATGGTATATCTTTGTACACTTCCTCCCGTTTCTTTTTGTCAACATTTCCAACCTTATAAGGGACATTCCTGAAAATGCTCATAGAATCCGTATACCAGTTTTCAAAAATAGGATTATCAAATAACATACATACCTCCCATTCCAATCATGCGGGCCATGGTCACCAGCTGCTGGCCGTACTGGGTGGCGTTCCAGGCTCCCCACTTAGCGCTCGCTTCTGTAATGGCCTCATTATCATAGCTTACGGTCGTATCTCCCATAGTGGCTTCTTTTACGAGTCCGGCCTGCTGACCGGTTGCGGCAGCTCTGGCCGGAGTAGCGGATCCATCAGAGTAAGTTTTCAAGTACAGCGCAGAGAAGTGGGCCACATAAAGCCCAGCTGCATACCTCCATATCTCGCCGTACCGGCTGGGTAAAATACTTGCATTCGCGTTGTTTATGAATACCTGCAGCATGGGATCAGGAACCAGACTTATGATCTGGTTCTCTTCTTCCTCTCCCTGGCTGATCTGCTTTTTCGTAAACTGAGGAAAATCAGTCAGGAACATTTCCCTCATATAGGTCCCAAGCTCACCCAGCTGCGGCATGTTGGCCGCTGAGGATATTAAACCATAAAACTGCTCAGACATGCCGTCCCCCTCCTTATTCTTCCCGCTGGTCGGCGGCCTCCGCCTTTCCCTCGGCTTCCGTATCTGCCTGCTCCAATGCTTTATCCTTCTTAGCCTTAGGGGTGGCGATAGATCCATCTTTTATGGCTGCAACTACCAACCAGTGCTTAGCCACCCAGGCCGGGACCTCTCCAATAAAATCACGAGGGATAAGAAACTTCTTCTCTCCCTCGCAGATTTCAAAGTTCTTTTTGCTGTTTATAAACATGATAGCCCCCCTTAAATTCCGTCAACATAGCGCATGATATTTTCATAATACATCTGTACCTCCGAAATGTTAGCCAGATATGCGGTATCATAGCAGACATTCGCTGCATTTGGCTGCGTCATGGCCCGATTAAGCGGGGCCAGTTCGTCCATAGCAATAAAACGCTCTGCATTAATGTAAACAACCATTCTATCAGTACCACCTGCACCAGCCCCCTTACACCAGGATGCTGCTCCAATATAAAGATCTGTACCGTTCTGTTTGGAAACGTTATTCTCCAGAAGAAATGTAAGAATCGTCTTTTCTGCCAGCTCGGATACTCTGGTCGTTGCAAGGTAGTTGAACTGCTCATAAGGCATCAGGATGTGGTTCGGAATTGCGCTCCGGTCATATTCCGCAGTTTCCCATACTGCAAGAATGGCATCGTTGATATCCTGCAGGATCTGATTGGGAGTTTTATCTTTAAATTTTGTTGAGCTGCCAGTACCGGTGGAAGATGCATTTGTCGTGGTAACATTTGGATTATTAATAAGACCAGTAGATCCGTACTTTTTGATACCTACGTAAGCATTTGCATCCACGTGCTTATCATAGGTCATTCTGACACCATCTCTTAAAATACTTTCATAACTCCGGCCGGTCATGTTGCCACGCTGCATATCTACGAACATAATCCGCATTCCCACGGAAAAGATATGGGTCTTAAAGAGCTCCTTGTCAAAATTGGCCTGCACCATGGGGATACCATTCGCCCCGCCTGCATGAACCGGGCCATCCTCACTTCCTCCAGCAACTCCATATTCTACATTCATGGCTGACACGTATTCCGCCCAGCCACCGCCAACACGGACCGGAAGATCACGGCCATAGGTAAAACTGGTGAGTGGCTGCCGGATCACATTATCTCTTTTTTCAAGTTCAGACTGCAGGAATGCCCCACCGTTTGCGATCGCTGCCGCATCCATCGCCTGGAATTTCTGTGGAGCCGCTGCCCCTGTTGATGGAGCTGTCACTACACCCGCATCAAATGTTCCCATATTCTTATATTTCATTGAATTGTCCTCCTTATGCTCTGTTGCAGGATAAAATCCTGATTTCTGCCACACCGTTTGCGTCCTTTTCTCCACGCCACTCGCAATTAGTAAGCTGCACGGTTTTTCCGGTGTCCTCAACCGCTTCAAAGCCACCAACTACACCCGTAGGAAAACTTGCATTTGCTTCTGTTCGGATATACACTTTTCCGCCCAGTTTCGGACTGCCCACGTTACAAAGCACATTAATGCATCCGCGCTTAAAGGTGCTCGTTGCTTCTCCTGACTCATACTGTCCGGCGGACTGGGAAAGATAAGCCGTCGCTGACTTGAACTCCCTGGAAGCCACACCTACAAAGTCAACAGCCGTATTACTGGCCCCAAAAGCTACGACATTACTATCACCATCATAGACCAGGGGTGTACCAAACTTTACGGCAACCGCACCACCAAGTGGGTGCGTATCGATAATCATGTCCGGCTGCCTGGAATAATCTCCGGCATAACCGTGTGTCATACTTTTACCAATAACCTGTCCTCTCATTATTTCTTACCTCCGTTTTTGTGTGGGTTCATGGCATCATAAGCAGACTGGCAGGCATCTAAGTCTATGCCCGGCTGTTTATCTGTCAGTCTGGATGCATTCTTCTGGGTAGCCGCTGCGATCTTTGCAATCTCGCTCACAGAATCCTTATCCGTTAAATAGGCGATCAGCGAATCTGTGACAGCCTTTTTGTCAGCGGAATCCTTAATTCCAGCAATTACCGGCCGGAGTTTCTTGATTACTTCTGCCATGACGGCCTTATCCGCTGTTCCGGTAGCCTTGTCAAGTTCCTCGGCAGGAATTACCTTTGCCTCAGCACCTGAAGCCGGATCCCCCTCTCCTCCTGTAAGCGCCTCAATCAGGCCCTCCAGCGGATCCTGATCGACTTCCGGCTCTTTCTTTGCAGACAATAAATCCATTAACTTATCCAGCTTTGCATCCAGACTGGAAAAGTCCTTTACTTCTTCTTTTGCAGGAGGCATTACCGGTTCGGCTTTTGTCTCTCCTCCTAATGCCTCTGCAGCATCAGCGGCCATGGACTCCAGTTCCTCTGGGGAAGCATCTTTCGCCGCTCTTACAAACAACTTAAACAATGAGCTCTTTTTCATAATATCTTTCCTTTCTGGCCAGGTGGCCTCTATCCTTTTTTCTGAATCTAAAATCGCAACATTTTTTCCGGCCCGGCCCCGTGATACCACGGCGATATGGTTCCCCCGAATATTATGCTGCGAATAGGTTCCATCTCCATTTTCCAACCAGGTGCATTCATAGCCGCAGCTGATCTCCCTTTTTCCCTCTTGCACTTCACGAATCAGGTTTTCGTCCTGTACATGCAAGTCAGCCATCACACAATCGTTCCATTCTCCCTCGCCTTTTCTCACATTCTGAGCGTGGCCCTTTGCATAAAAACTGCAGGTTTCTGCTGTAAGAAGTTCAGGAGGGTGCTCGTTGGTTACGGGTTTCCCCTCAAAGCTGGATAATGCCGCAGGGGAAAATACTTCTTCCGGAGAGCGCAACACCTTAACCATCTTGGAAGAACTGCCTGTGGGGTTCAATTCGCTTTCCAAGTAGTCCATACTGCCTGTTCTGGCAATGGGGACATTCCGGCAAATCAAAAAGCCCTCACCAGTTTCTATCTGGTTGGGGCTTATGGTATATCCGTAATATGCAAGCATTGAATCACACTCCTTCTGCTTTTAACATATCAATCAGGTAGAATGAAAGCTTTAATTCCGGGAGGCCTTCATTTGCATTATGCTTAAACTCAATATTGGTAACAGAATTAGAAATTTCTACTCCATTCAAAAAAACAGTCGTTAAACCATCCTTACTTTTTATTACTAAATCCATTCCAGTTCCTTTCTGTTGTAATATCACAACTTTATAGGATACAAAAATACCACCAGTCTTTTCTGACCGATGGCATCTACAAATTTGCTATAATCTTATCTGCTTCTTTTTGGCTGATCTCTTTCACTAGGTCTAACATACTTGTATTTCCAATCTTATATGGTGAATTTGCTGGCTCTGACTCATCATAGCCCATAATCCTATCCATCAAAACATTATCATGATCCACAACCCAGCCTTTGCCCAGCTTATACAAATAGGGGACGTAATCCTCTTCTTTTCCCAACAGATCCAAATCTTTAATGCGATAATAGGTCACACTCATTTATTTTTCACCTCTTCGATATTTGCTGGTATCTCCATGCCTCGCGACTGCTCCATCATCTTCCGCCTAAGTGCAATCGCTTCAGGAGAAGCAGAATCTAACAGTCTCCAAGCTTCATAATCCTTGTGCATTCGATCCTTCACCCCATAGCTTTCAGGTGTATGGAATTGTACCTCAAAGTCTTGATACCCTTTTCCTTTCGGATCTCGCATTCTAAACGTACAATTAATACCGTTATAAGGATTCCCTTTATTGTGCCAGAAATTCTTTACTCTTACAAGTTCATATCCTTTTCCTTGTAATGCTCCCGTTATATTCTTATATGAATTTACAAGCGTCAAAGGATTATCCTGGTAGGTATAACGTATCACATCATTCGTGGAGGTAATTACATCCTTTATCCTTTGAGGATCAAGGCTGTGCTCGCTTTCCGTTCCCACTTTTCGCAGGAAGGAATCTTTTGCTTTTAGCCGGTATTCCAGACCCGACATAGGCACTCCGGTATCCTTGGATATCTGCGCCAGATCAGCAGTGATCGCCGGTTCTTTAAGAATTATCTTGTTGTAAGCGTTGGTCTTACGGTAAAGTGCCTGCGCACTCTTCCAGCCCTCACCATCATTATACTTTAATTCCCGGAACTTTTCAAAGCTTTTCGGAACATCATTGCCAAGTACTGCCCGGTATCGTTCGTGCTGCTTGTAATCGCTAAGGAGTTTCTGCCGGTTCCGGATCTTCTCCTTGTAAGCTGCGATCTGTTTTTTACTTCTAGGATCCTCTGTGATAGGGTTTTTGCTGAAACTTGAAAAATCCTTATCCTTCTGGATCTGAGCCTCGTTTTTACCGATGGTTGTGTATTTAACCAGAGCATGAAGACAATTCGGGTGGATATTTAAGTATGTATTGCTTAAGTCATTGCTGCCGCTTGGATCAATTTTGCCAAAGGCAGAAGCCAGTGGAGGATAATCCGGGTTTGTACCGGATCGGCTGTAAACCCTTCCTTCAAGAGGTGCACAGATAGGACAGGTGCTGCCGATCTTAACAATCTTATATAAATCATGGTCAGGATCCGCTGTTAATATGGCGGATACTTCGGCCTGTCTGGCTGTTGCCCTGGTGGCCATGTTACAGTAATCCTGCAGGCCCCACTTGCGCCCGGCTTTATCGATAAAGGCGGTTATATCCTCAGACCTCAATTCCCGGGCCATACTGGCCGCTGCTTTGCCTGAGCCGTATCCGGCAGCCTTTGCCTCTGCTACTGATTTCAAGGCTGCCTCTCTTACCCTATCAGCTTCCCGCCTTCCGATCTGAAATGATTCTTCAATGTTCTTTTGAGCGGTGATGGAAGCCTCCACAATGTCACCCAGCAGGTTATTGGATAATTGCTGCACAATCCCAAGCTGAGAAGCAGTGAGTCCTGCAGCATTCTTGTACCCATTGGCTGCCGCTTCGGATTTGTAAAAGATCTTTTCTATCATGGTCGGGACATAACTCCAGCTTTCATCTACCAGCTCCTGCAGAATCTTCTGGGTACGGTTTAACGCGGCCACTTCAGCATAATCAACGTACCCTTGATCTCGCTTCCGGTTGATCTCTGCAATCAATCGCTGTTCTGTTTTCAGGAATAGCATTCGGAGAAAGGCAGTTGCATCTTTGCTGTCAGGCGGTCTTATCATCTGCGGCATTACTCATCCTCCTCGAATATCTGCGGAAGCGCAAGTCCGGCCAGGGGATCCTGCATGGCCTTATAATCTGAATAAGTCTTTCCTTCTGCTTGCTTTATGGCTTCGTCGGAAATGGTGCTGTACATGCCGGTTTCATCAGATAATGCCTTAAGTTCCTTTTGGGCGGTAGCGGCGTCGATCAGATCGCCCTGGTATACCGCCATGATGGATTGTGTTTTCTTCTCAGCAATGTCAGCGATCTCGCTGGAATCCGGCGTCTGCAACGGTGGAAAGTCAATGTCCAGATCATCAGGAACGGCACCCCAGGCTGACAGCAGCATAACTGGAAGAATCTTTTCAAGCAATGGCCGGAACTGATTTTCCCGCAGACCGTCAATGTAATCATAATAGTTGTTCATGTCACTTTCCCCGGTGGAGTTCATACCGGCAGGAGAACGTCCGAACAGCTTTGTCACTGGCGTTCTGGCAGCTCCGGCAACATCCATCATCACCCGATCATACACGTCGGAAAGCCCTGTGAACGTATACTGGGTATTATGCATGACATCACCTTTGTTTACCAAACGGGTTCCGAAATTGCTTTCCAGTACACTCTGGGCCTGCATTGCTTGCCAGAATCGGCGCTGGGCCTCTGCATTGTTGACCGCAAGCATTTGATCCAGGGAGTCCGTTTCCATGTAGTTCACGTTGGCCCGGAAAGTAAGGGCGGCTATATTGGAAGAAACATTGTCCCGTTTTACCACCTCACTATATATGGCTTCAATTTCCGATTCTCCCCAGTACTGCTCTGCTATCTTCTCATTGTAGGGAAGCCCCCTTCCTGTGAAGCGTATCACCCGGCTATGATGAACCGTTGACACCAGGGCGCCGCTTTCCTCGTCTCGGATTGTGTAATAAGCTGGTAGTCCAAAGTCAGGATCAGACGGGTCTGTAACGATCCCCAACTCTGGATAGATACCACTCCATCTGTCAAGTATCTGCAATCCCAGGAACGTGCCGGGGAGAATCAAGCCGTAGTCCAAAGGCTGTGATAGATCGTCTTGGCCTTTTACCATAATGATCGCTGCGGCCCCACCATAAAGCCTGCCCCAGTACATTCCCTCCAGGATCGACTTTCGTAGATGCACCTTTCTTTCAAGACGCTGCAAGGCGTCAATGTACTCCGGTGCTACGTTGCTCTTCACGGTATACCACTTACGGATCATATCCTCCGGAATGGTCGATATGATGTTCTGGATAATCCAGTTATCCCGGTAAAGGCTTGTAAGCAGCTGGTAATTCTGCGTCATGCGGGTAAGCGGGTACTGTGTGGCCTGTAAAAGATCCTGTGTTCCGTAGCCTAACCGTGCGATCGGGTTTGAAAAGGCATCGTTTACCTGTATTCTATTTTCTGCCCGCTCTCTCTGCGGACAGTTTCGTTTTGGTCTTGCCATAAGTTCCTCCTACATTTTTGAAACAGACACGGCTGTAATTAACGCTAATATGCTCCAGTACAGCCCGGTCCCGGTGCTTCCCTGATTGAATTTATAAAAAGCAATACTCGCACAAACAACCAGCCAAACAGGTGCAAAAGATCTCATTGAACATTCCTCCTCCATTTTGGTAGCTTGGTCATACAGAAATAACGCAGGGCATCAGGACCGTGATCCAGCTGCTTCACTGGCTTCTCATCCCCATGCTGCGCTGCCTTATCGTCCCACACATAGGACCGTAACTCCGTAATCAATCCTGCGCAGCGTTCATGCACCTTGATCTTTCCTGACTGAAACAAGGCTGCAACCACCCGGATCCCGTCAAGTACTTCATTGTCCCCAGGCTTCACGATGTAGCCCCGGCCCTTCAACTCTGCAACAAAACTGGCTGCCGATGGATCCGCTACAATGTCGCATTGCAGATCCGGATTATCTCCCATGAAGGAAACCATTTCATCACCGTACTGGCTGTCTGTCTTCTGGCCTTCCTTCTCCACCCGGCTGTCCCACCGGTATTCCCGATCCACCCAAATGATGTCTCCATCATCGTAAATGTCCAGGAATACACATGGGTTTGTCGTTCCGTAATCCAGGGCAATTGTGCGGGTGGATAAATACTCCAATCCCTTGGGCCGTGTATCATCATTGTAGATGTTGGCCGACTTGGTAAACATGGTATAGATAAGCCCTTCGGCAACCGCCCATAAACCCTTTATATAGCGCAAAAAAAAGACACCGGCATACATGCTGCGGTATCTCTTCTTAATTTCTTTGTCCAGAGAAAGATTGTCATCCATGGTGAAGTGAAGGTACAATATGTTCTTTACTTCCTTGTTTGAGGCCCTTAACTCTTCGCCTTTCTTCTTCCCAAGGTATCCGATGGATTTATTGATCCAGTTAACTTTAAACCAATGCATGGGGCCTGCCGGATTACAGTTAAACCAGAATTTTGAGTCTGTGACAGAACAACGCCCGGTTGCCTGATTGACAAAGGATTCTGGCATCAAAGCGACTTCATCAAAAAAGGCCCCAGCTGCTGTAATGCCCTGCACCAGCTCCTGGGATCCTTCATCTTTTCCGCCAAATATGTGAAAGTAGTTCGTTGTCGTTCCTTTCGTTACTTCGAGCATATTCGGCGTTTCGCCGGACAAATGATGGATACAGCGATACCCTCGACTCCGAAGCATAGTCTTTAAGTTAGTGAGAACGTTACGCTGAAAGGAACTGATCGTTTTTCCCGCCATAATGAAATTCTGTCCATCAAAAGAACTCATAGCCCAGAATACAAATGACAGGGACATTGAAACCGTCTTACCCGATCGAATCGCCCCATCTGCGATAATCCCGTCCATATCCTTAACCGGGGAATACTTTGTCCACCAGTTAAGAACCATTCTCTGTTTGCGGGAAAAGGGCTGAAACTTAAATATCTGCCTCTTCATCTTCCTGCTCATCTTCTTCCCAATCCTCCCAATCTGTACCAGCTGATCCACTTAATGCATCAAGGAAACCGTCGTCCTCCACTTCTCCTTCATCATCAACGCCCATCTTAACCTTAGACGCTGCCATTCGTAACTGCTGTTCCTCCTGATCCGTGTCTGTCTTCTCAGACTGACCGGAATACTTCGCAATGGCTTCATAGGCCCTCACATCACCTTTCACAGCTTTCATAATCATAGCAGCATTGACCGCCGATTCCAGGGTACTATCGAGGCCCAGGGCTTCAAGGACTGGGGACCATTCAGGGCTATCTATTTCAGCAGTGAGAAGGGCGTTCAACGTCTTGCGGAAGTCAGCCTTTTTTCGTCTGGCTTCACCAGAGGCTTTTCCGCCGGCTGATGCAATTTCTCGTAGTTCCCTCGTGGTTCGACTATTAAAACCCTTGCCTATTAGGTTCCTCTCGTTTGCCATCACCTCACCTTCCAATCTGGCTATTTTATATCAAAAAAGAGACGGTATTGACCGCCTCTACTTAAATTAACTCCATATGTATCTTATCACAGTTATCATCAATTATTGACTTGAAATTAGTTATCTCCTTAACAGATTTATTAACATAATCAGGGTCATTATAATGATTCCCATAAAACTCTCTCATCTCTTCAAACGTTTCAGATATTTTTTTCATTTCATTTGCAAATAAACCATCTACGTTTTCATTAACATACTTTAACTTATTACCAACAGACCTGTGTAAAATATGATTTTTCCTGATAATCTCATCGCTCTCTACTGATAAGAACGCTTCATCGGCTATTAAGTCTTGAATCTTATATAATAGCCGATCAATTTTTTCTTTTTTTCGCCTATCATCTGTTTTTTTCTGTACAAAATAATATGATACTATTATTGCAATTACTAAACTTATAATTGTGCTTAAAGGCGTTTTAAAAAAATCTACATTATTTTTTAAATTATAAAATATTAACACCAGAACTATTATTATAAACAATAATACGGTTAATACACTAAAGATTTTTAAAAATAATGGTTTTTTTATCATAATTTATCCTCAGCCTTTTTAACATATTTTTTTATCAAATCTTCTGACGTGTCATCATCATTGGATATAATCTCTATATTATCCAATATACCTTTTCTTTTTAACTTCCTTACCATTCCACCAAAAGATTCCTCAAGAAACGATGTTGCAAACCCGTAGCAACCATCTAAATCTACTACCAGTCTTTCTCCTTTCTTCTCGGCTTCATAATATTTAGGTATTAAAATATTTTCTCTGAATTTTTCACCAGAATTAGGGCCTTCTTTTTCATTACGAGCTCCTGGCGTCTTTGAAAAATCATTTGCTATACTAATTAACATGCTATAACCTCCTTATCATTCTCGATTTCAAATTGAAAAATAGAACCGAATATTTCTTTCTCATAGTCAATTTTTTCGAGTCGTATTGTATCGTTTTCCATCACCGATTTACAGCAGCCAGTTCCTGACAAAACATAAAAATTTTTCAGTTTTCCACTTATAACTTTTTCGTATAAAGCTGGTAAACCATGTCCTCGATTATATAAACCCGTTTCCGTTCTGGATTCTCCCATAAAAGCTGAATAAATCAAATCCGAATCTTTTACAAAAAAGGGGATTTTTTCTAAAAACTTACGTTTTACCGTATTAGGAATACCTTCACCAGTATCAATAAACGTAAACTGTATTGTACTTCCCATATCAATTGCATACAAATACCAACTGTGTACAGTTATCGTATTCTTATTATATGCATGATGAACTGTATTTGACATTAATTCTATTAAAGTCTTATATAGTGGCTGTGTAAATTTGTAATCCCTGTCATATCTTGAATTGACAAAATCGCATATCTGACCCGCAACGGTAGTATCCGTTATTGTTCCAGAAATTATTTGCACTTTATCATTAACTTTAGGCATAACGGCACGCTTAGTTTTTACATAATTTAAAAACCCTGATTCTAAGAATACTTTCTCAGCAGCTTTCTCCTTCGGTAAATTACCTTTAAAGCTGTAATTCATTAATAAATTACGTTTTAAATTGTATAATAGTGCAATAATGTAAACTAAAGCATCAGTTGTTACACTGGTTACTTCAGCTACATCAAGAAAGAACATCTGCTTTTGCCTTTTTCTTTCCATTTGTTCCAATATGTCCATAAAATAACTTATAGTCTCTTGGGTATTTTGAATGAAACTAAAATCGGAAGGAGCTTTTGCAATATAAATATCCTTTGTTTCCCCTGCATGTAGAGGAACTCTTATCCTATTTTTAGAAATACCTTTTTTCTTCCTTGTATTTAACTTCTGCAGTTTTCGGCTACGTCTATCAAGCCAAAGCTTTTGTCTGAACGTTTTTTTCATACATTATCCCCTTTTAGAAATTAAATTATACTACATTTCTTACTAAAAAGAAACACCTATCGCACAAAAAAAGACAGGCGTTTCAATGAAGAAGAAAATCAAGAATCTAAGGGGCATATTCCAGCTTTATCTAATTCTGGATAATATTAGTATACCATATTGACTTGTCCCGTGAGTACCAAACTTTTAAAACTTATTTTTTCTGACTCAACAACCAGTAAAACTTTCTGCGCCGATCGTAATAAGTATTACGACTGCAAGGGATATTCATAATCATGTCCAAATACCGATATGGTACATCCTCCGTCACCGCCTTAAGCAAGTACTGGTATATATCCGGATCCGCCTCTATAGCCGTCTGTTCTATCAACTGACAGTTCTTCTCCAACATCACCCTCCGGATCGCCAGCTGCTGAGTTGCGTCTCCTGGATCGTGACTGGAAGGCATATCAGTGATCTCCATGGATCTTACTGTATCTGTTTTATACTTAAGCTCGTCCTTCCACTCTCCATACTGTAAACACCAGTAATATAATTCCCAGAAACGATTTTTACTGATTCCATACTTACTATGGTTTAATGGCCTTACATTTCCCACTCCGTCACCTCCCTGATGCCAACATCTTCTTTTTCATTCTGTCCCTTTTCTGCATCAAAAGTTCTATGTATGTCATAGTGACCCACCTCTCCGGATCCTTTAAACTGGCCAGTTTCACGATATGCCGATACTTCCTCACCACAACCACCTTTTCCGCAGAGATCCGGGAGCCTTTCACAAAGTCCTTGCGGTAATCCCTGTAAACAAACTTTGCTCCGATTCTCAAAGACCATTTAAATTCTTCAAGATCCTGTACCGTGATTTCCGCATTCACCTGCCGCTTATCCCCTACATCGCCCTCCCGTACCGCCCGAAACGTATACCGACCTTTGTAGGCTCGTCCTTCACGGGCATAATCCCTTACAAGGTGTACAGATACCCCTAGCATTTCCGCCCATTCTTTTGAGGTGCGCGTTCCCTGGTTCTCCCCGTTGTCATACATCGCATAGGGATATTTTAACTTCATGATCCACCTTCTTTTCTTAGAAACTGTAATATTTCTTTAAATTTCTGTCTAAACTGAAAATGTACCCTCCCTTTTATATACGCCCAGGCCTTACTCCACATCTGGCCTGGGCGGTTTTGTAAATATTAATTCTCTCCACTCCGTCCTTTGCATTCGTTACGGTCAGCGTTACAGCCTTTACATGGGTCTCCCTGGCTCTGAACCAGTAAAAAGCACATTTGACCGTCCATTATGCAAGATGGTGGCACATACCCTTGCCGTATACACATTTCTTTATACATATCCATATTTACTATCCTTTCTCCTGATACTCCGGGAAATATTAGTTTACTGGATCAAGCTTTATAATCTTCAAACCGTTTTACCACTGCGAATGCAAACCGGGAATTAACCCATCTTTGCAGCCTTTTTAATTCGCCGCCTTTCCGCAGCTTGTGTTTGTCATATATCATTACATAGGGACTGTATCCCAGGTCACGCAGCGTATAAATCCTTTCAAGGTCCTGATCCAGTGTGGTGTCAAATCCGGTAAGCACATACACACTCATTTTCCGGTAATCCCACCCCGTAGTATTCTTGAACCATTTAAACCTCTCCACGATCATTTCCCGGTCTTTATATTGGTCCCATGCAAAATGTACCTGTTTAACCTTCACTTGCCGGATCATATCAGCCTTTTCCTGTGTCATAACCCGGATATCCAAACCTTGTGTAAAATCTACCCAGGCACCGGAATCTATAATCTGTTGCAACAATTCCTTCCAGTCCTTACAAGCTAATAAATTCGGATCAAGAAGTTTTATTTCCTTTTGGCCGTTCCAAAACTCTTTCAAGTCAGCAACCTTCACGCTGCATTTACCTTCTTTCTCTGCCACCACGCAGAAAGAACACCCACGGGGACAGCCCCTTGTTAAGAATCCGTATGCTGTATCTTTGCACATTTCAGGGTATAGGCTGTAATCTGGATAGATATGTTCTATCTCTTCCGGTAGCTCCGGTCCACCGTCTGGATAATAATACCCGGTGCCACCTTTTACAATTTCGTCTGCGTCAATGATATCTTGGCAATCCGGCGTGAAGGTAAAAACCTTACTCATGTATACCCTGTCCATATGGCCTGAAAACATTTGGCTGTACCATTCCACGCTGTCCCCTTGCTGCTTATGCCATGCTGATAGCTTCATCAACGGAAGATTTGGGAAGTTATGGCCGTCAACATCTATTAGCCCGATCCGCATAGGTTGAAGTATTCCGGGTATTTCCATCTGACCAACACATTCATAGTTGCTAAATACTTCTAAACCCATTTTTTGAAAGAAGCCGGGAATTCCCGTTACGGTGCGCACCGCTCCGGCCTCCTTTCATTAATTTATGATCATGCAAAATCTCAGTTTTGTTGAATATATTTTCCCCATGTTAATATCTGGCAGGCTATTGTACAGTCCTCAAAAACCTCCATGTCCATATTCCCCCGTCCCGGTTCCAATTCATCTAAATACAGGCCGTTTATACAACTACGACCAAATTCCCGTTCTTGCCTCGCCCGGCGTTCAAATACCTCAGGAAAATCAATTCTGATTTTGTTCCAGTACCCCATGCCACCTTTAACGCAGCCAAGGCAGTTATTATTGGGGTATCCCAGGTCATACATGACGGGACGTTTCAGCCCAAGTTTATATGCTATTCCGTGGCATTCTGCTTTTGAAAGCCCTTGCTCAATTAACGGAAACTCATGGTCATAATCAGATAATGCCTCTTGTACAGCCTTGGCCCTATGTTTTTCGTTTACGTCATATCCCCATATATAAGTGTGATGATCCGGGTTTGCTTTTTCCCAATCTTTTCTCACTTGCTTCTTGAGCCATCTTGTACAGGGTGCTCCAAAAGGAGTATTAAAGGTTTTCGTTTTCTCAATAATTTCATCTACCCCTGTATATTGGGAAGATTTTATTATTTCAATTTTCCTCCCCAGTAGCTTCTCACAATCATAAAGGAAGCGCATACTATCGGAGTGTTGATTCTCAACATGTGTATATATAATTTGGTCAATATCCTTTGCTAGATAGCAAGCCACAAAGGACGATATCCCTGTACTAAACCAGCATATTTTCATTTTAGAAAGGAGCCGCTGCAGCTTTTATCCGGATAGCTCCGCCTCCTTTCCTGTTATTCAGTTAAATTCGGGTTTACTTGTTAAGCAAATCGCCTTTTACCTCAAAGTATGTATATACGCTACTCTGTTTAGATGGCTTTGTAGTGTCCACATATTTCCTCAGTATGCTGGCATATATGGGGACCTCTTTTGTTTTTACCTTAAATCTGGTCCATGTTTCTCCGCTCTTTTTAATTAGACTGGTTTCCAAACTTAAAACCTCCTTCTACTGCCCTGGCAGCCTATTTCTGCACGATGGGAATAAATTGGAACATCCATGATTCATCGTGAATCTCAATTACATTCCCATCTTCATTAATTGCTAAAATGGCGATGAATTTAGGCTTGTTTATCACACTTTCCTTATGTTTTTCCCAATCTCCGTCAAACTCTACGCCCTGCAACGATATGGCATGAAGAACCTTGTCACCATATACAACCTTGAATCTGCTTAAATCAATGTTCATTCCCTTCCCCTTTCTGCCCGGTCCTTGCTAAGTGTCGCAAAATCATAACCACTTTCAATAAATTCAATTGTCTTTTCATGGTTCACGCAATTTCCAAGTGTCGAATAAATATCACGCATTTCTTCCCGTGTAAATTCTGTACAAAGAAATTCATTGATCCCTGAAAGCATGAAATTATTGAATTCCTCATTCTTTTTGTTTGTCCTGAATGGTGCGGTTTTAGACGCTCCTCTTGATAGCCATTCCAGCACCTTACATTTGATATCCAAGTCATTAGCACAGTTTTTTAGGATAAAGTACTCATTTGCTTTATCGTGTGCTATAAATTCGCCAAACTCGCTTATAAAGCTTCTCGGAAACGCTTTTAAAAGCTTATGCTCTGTATCTGTCATGCGCTCTCCTTCCTCTGGTAAACCGCTGTTTACTGTTCTTCTACAAATCTCCACCCCGGCACGCTTATACATCTTGGCTGCCCTGGAATTGCCCTTATAATTCCCAAATCATTCATCTGCTGGATATTCTCATGGACTGACTGTTTACTGTACAATCCTACTCCCTCGCCTATCTCCTGATATGATGGAGGATATCCATGGGTTTTTAGATACTGCACGATGAAGTCTTTTATTTGTTTGTGCCTGTCCTTCATTGTTTTCCCTCTCTGGCGCACGCTGATGGCTCAAATTCCTCTCATTTTGCTATTTGCGGTATTTCTATTGTCCAAGCCATAAGACCGGTTTAAATGCCATTCAGGCTAAAAATTATATTCGTATAGGTCCTGGTCCTCTATGTACCAATCATTTCCACGCTTATAAATCCTCATGTTGTCAAGTTGTTCGCCTTTAACCTCCTGCCAAGTTGGAACTCGGCGGATCATATTACGCATGTATTCCCGGCGCAGCTTGATTTCTTCATCGGTCATCGGGATCCCCATGTGATGATCCTCGCCCACTCGATGCCGGGCCAACTTACGGGCTCTTTCTTCGTCCATTTATCCTCCTTGCAGCTGTTGCAACACAAGAGCGTCATAATCTATCTCACGTTGCGGGAAGTTCTGGAATTGATTTGGTTTCTGTGAAACCTTTTTGCCAGAATCGTTTTCCTTGATCGGATATATATCTTTCCAGTTGTTGACGATAGATTGTTCCAGTTGCGCCACTGCGGTATCTCTATCAAGGGCTTTAATCTTTTTCACCATCATGGTTATAGCTCTATCCGTCATGGCTCCATTCTTAAGTTTTTTCCTCATTTCTACAAAGTCAACAAACACTCCATTCAGCTTTTCATCATCTTCAAAATACACTCTAGGAGAAGAGGCTCCCTCTTTCTTTTTCTTTACTTCTTCCCTTCTTTCCTTCTTTCTTTCTTCTATTGTTGTCGTTTGAATGTCGTTCGTTTGTCGTTCGTTTGGCGGTTGATTGTCAGTTTGCTTGTCGTTCGTCTGGTAACAATCATAGTTAAGTACCGTAAATACGGTAAATCTGTTAGTTGCTTTGCTTGTCACTTCGCCTGTCGATTTTAAATGGGAAATTGCGGTCCTAATTTCTCTTTCTGTGAGGTTTGTTTCCGTAGCGAGCTTATTAATGGAAGAAATAAATGATCCTCTCGGGACAGTTGTTCCCTGGAATTTACCTTCTTTCCAGTTAGCTTTCAGCAGCATGTGGAAGAAAAGAACCTTTGTGTTTATATCCTGATACCATTCCCATTCAAGGATCTTGCGGTTGATTTTTATGTAATTTCCATCATTCACGCAATCACTCCTGTTCTACGATCAAAACCTCTATCCGTGGGTTTTCCCTATCACAGTAAAAATCATCTGTGAATCCTACAACATACCTCCAACCATCGTCCTGCAGCACCTTACACTTGACAAGAGCGTCCTGGATTACCTTCCTACCAAAGCTTGATACATTATCATGATCCCTCATTTTATTTGGCTCATACCAAGCGAATTTAAGCACTACAGGCTTTTTTATATGTAACCGTCTTAACTGCTCTTCAATGGCATGTTTGACGATTGCTTCGTTATCCTTTTTTATTTCATTACCCTTGTAATATATTG
>DEYX01000293.1 GCA_002365025.1 Hungatella sp. UBA3147
CCCTGAAACGGAACTCTGCCAGCCACCATTTCATACATGGTGATTCCCAAAGAATAAACATCGCTTCTCACATCGCTGTAACCGCCTCTTGCCTGTTCCGGAGATATGTAATGGACAGAGCCCACTGCGGTCGCACTTAAGGTCTGGGAAGAGGCGGCCCGTGCGATTCCAAAGTCAGCCACCTTCACTTTTCCATCCCTGGCTATGATGATATTCTGAGGCTTGATATCCCGATGTATGATCCCTTGTTCATGAGCAGCTGCGATTCCCTGTGCAACGGAAATTGCAACACCGATTGCCTCTTTCACATCAAGACAGCCTTTTTTATTAATATAATTTTTTAACGTGATTCCTTCAATCAGTTCCATGACAATGTAATGGAGATCCCCTTCATCTACAACATCATAGATGTTTACGATGTTTGGATGGGAAAGGCGGGCAGCCGCCTGGGCCTCCATTTTAAACTTGCTGACAAAACCGCTGTCTGAACTGAATTCTTCTTTTAAGACTTTTATGGCTACAGGGCGGTTTAATTTATGGCACAGGGCCTTATATACATCTGACATCCCGCCGGAACCGATCTGATCCAATATTTCATATCTGTCCTGTAAAAATGTCCCCGGTCTTAAGATCATAAGCTTACCTCCCTGCCAATTTGCGGATCAATTAAAACAACAGCTATATTGTCTTTCCCGCCATTATCATTGGCTATTGTAATCAACTTTTCTGCCTTTTCCTGCAGTTCCAGTTCTGAGCATATAATTTCTTCTATCTCAGCGTCCTCAACCATATTGCTGAGTCCATCGGAACACATGAGCACATAATCTCCAGGTTCCAGACTGACTTCAAAAAAATCAACCTCCAGCTTATCCTCTGTACCAACCGCTCTTGTTATAATATTCTTTTTTTCCAGATAATCCCGGCTTCCGCGTTCCAGTTTGCCTAAAGACACCAATTCTTCCACGTAGGAATGGTCCTTTGTAATCTGTTGCAGCCGATTATTTTTAACCAGATACAGACGACTGTCTCCAACATTAGCCACATACATGGTAGTATCTTCGATCACTGCCGCCACCAAGGTGGTACCCATACCGTTTAACTCTGTACTTTTCATGGATTCCTGATAAAGCATTCCGTTTACCTTCAAGATTTCATCCCGAATAAGCGGAACAATACCAGACGAATCCGCCTGTTTTAAGTGAGCCACCAGACTTTCGGCAATATATCTGGAGGCATAATCTCCGGCCTGATGGCCGCCCATGCCGTCTGCAACTAAAAAAAGATTGGGCAGTGTGCCTAAAGGCTCTGCCTGGGCATAGACATAATCCTGATTGGCCGTACGGACTCTTCCGGTGTCCGTCATAGCGCAAGCCTTCATCGTTTCATTCTCACTTCCTCTTTATTTCTGTAAGCAACGTGCCAGATGCGGGAATTCCTGCATTCCTTTATCCGGCGAATGCTTCAAAGGTCAAATACCCTGACGTTTACTGAGGAGCATTTGACTCCTGATTTAAAAAGCTTTTCCTCAGCTGTCCGCAGGCACCGTTAATATCTCGCCCCATTTCTCTTCTTATAGTAACATTTATTCCGTTTTTTTCAAGAAGATTTTTAAAGGCTTCTATTGCCTTCCGGTCTGACTGCACGTAATTGCGCTCCTTAATAGGATTTACCGGAATCAGATTTACATGCCCATGCTGGCCCTTTAAAAGAACCGACAGAGCGGAGGCTTCCTTTAAATTATCGTTGACACCGCTCACCAGGCTGTATTCAAAAGTAAGCCTTCTCCCTGTTTTATCAAAATACGTTTGGCAGGCACCCAGCACATCCTTTAGAGGGAATCGATTGGCAACGGGCATCAGTGTTTTTCTCACCTCATCGTTTGGCGCATGAAGAGACAATGCCAGGGTAATCTGCAGATCCTCTTCCGCCAGTCGAAGAATTCCAGGAACAATGCCGCAGGTGGATACCGTGATGTTGCGCTGACTGATATTCAGTCCGTTTTCATCAGTAAGAAGGCGAATGAATTGAACCAGATTATCATAATTGTCTAAAGGTTCTCCGGAACCCATGACAACAACATTGGAAACCCGTTCCCCCGTAATTCTCTGGATCCGGTATATCTGATCAAGCATTTCAGAAGGGGTTAAATTTCTTTCTAATCCGTCAAGTGTGGAAGCGCAGAACCGGCAGCCCATGCGGCAGCCTACCTGGGATGAGATGCAGACGGAATTCCCATGCTTGTATTTCATCAAAACGCTTTCAATCACATTTCCATCGGAAAGGGCAAATAAGTATTTTCTTGTTTCATCTATTTTCGAAATCTTTTCCTCAACAACTGTAAGGCAGGTGAATTCTGTCAGCTGCATAAGCTTTTCCTTCAGTGAATTGGGTAGATTTGTCATTTCATTAAAATCAGAAGCCAGCTTCTGGTGCATCCATTCATAAAGCTGTTTTGCTCGGAAGGGCTTTTCTCCTATGGATACCATATAGGATGTCAGGTGTTCCATATCCAGAGATTTTATATCTATTTTATCCATTATCCATTTCCTCTATTCTGCCCATGCTCTTTGGGCATAAAGGTATGCATGTCAGGTGTTCCTCTATTCTGCCCATGCTTTTGAGGCATAAAGGTAACCTGTGCTCTACCTTTTTTGAAATGCCGCAATAAAAAACCCGTCACAGGGATGGATTCCCGGCAAAAGCTGTATAAACTCCCGGTTTGCGGCGGCTGAATCCAGCCCTTCTCCTAGTTTTCCTTCCAGACTTATGCAGTCAAAAGGAAAATGCTCAAGAAACCACCGGGCATTTTCATCATTTTCTTTTTGATTTATGGTACATGTACTGAAAATCAGGCGTCCGCCCGGTTTTACATACGCCTGGACAACCGACAGGATATTCCGCTGGAGAGCGGCCAAAGATTCCAGGGCTTCCGGCGTCATGCGGTATTTGATGTCCGGCTTTCGTCCAATGATCCCAAGTCCGGAACAAGGCAGATCGGCAATGACGATATCCGCCTTTTCCACTGAATCCGGGTCAGCCACAAGTGCATCCTGGACTTTTGTGCGGATATTTAAAAATCCGCAACGTTTCATATTTTCTTCGACCATATTTATCTTTAAGAGACTTAAGTCCCGGACCTCCACCATACCCGTCCCGTCAAGCTTATCTGCTATATGAATGCTCTTTCCTCCCGGTGCGCCGCAGACGTCAATGACGTAATCTCCCTTTTGAGGATCAGCGATTTCACCTACAAAACTGGAACTTAGATCCTGAACCTGGATATATCCCTTTTGGAATGCTTCCAGACCTTCCAGATAATCATATTTCTCAATGTAAAGCACTGCTTCTGAGATTCCGGACTCACTTACTTCTGTCCCCTGTTTTATAAGACTCTGAAGGATTTCTTCTTTTGAAGCCTTTGCAAGATTGCAGCGTACTGTAGTTTTTTTATTTTTCAAAAAGGATTCCATCATGGTAACTGCTGTTTCCCTGCCATAGGTTTCTTCCCACATGGATACGATCCATGCAGGCATAGAGTAACGGACAGAATCATCGGGCCAGCCCAATCCCTCTTTATTTCTGGAAATATTCCTAAGCACTCCATTGACAAATCCCTTTAATCCTGTAAATTTCCGTTTAACGGCTAGTTTCACCGCTTCGTTGCATACGGCAGAATCGGGAACACGGTCCATATAAAGAAGCTGATAGACCGACATGCGCAAAATAGTGCGTATTACCGGTTTCATCTTTGAAACTTTTGTACTAGAAAAGGAATCAATGATATAATCGATCTGAAGCAGGTATTCTACAGACCCCTCTACGATTCTGGAAATGAAGGCCCGTTCCGATTTATCCAGATACTGATACTTATTCAGAGCCTGGCGCAGGATGATATGGCTGTAGCCCCCCCGCTCCAGAATCTCTAACAGGATATCCAGTGAGATTTCCCTGCTGTCTGTCTCTTTAGTCATCATTCCTTCTTCCTCCAAACAAGATAACCAGCCTTAAAAGCTGAAGTACGGTTGCAGCAAGCGCTGCCACATAGGTAAGAGCTGCCGCACCCAGCACTTTTCTGGTATAACCTAATTCCTGGTCACCTAAAATCCCCACCTGGCCCAAAAGAGTGACTGCCCGGTTGGAGGCATTAAATTCCACAGGCAGGGTGATCAGCTGGAAAATTACCGCCAGAGAAAACAGGATCAGACCGATATTAACTAAGGGAGAACCGATTCCCCCTATTATTACCCCAAGAATAATGAGAGGCAGTGCTGCCTTGGAACCAATATTGGCTGCCGGCACAATGGCTGCCCGGAGTTTCAGAGGAATATAACCTGTGTTGTCCTGCATCACATGTCCGCATTCGTGTGCTGCGACACCGATTGCTGCCACTGATGTGGAACCATAAACAGAGTCAGACAGGTTAACAGTTTTGGTTCTGGGATCATAATGATCCGTAAGCTGCCCGCCTACTGACCTTACCTGAACATCATAAATGCCCTGGGAATTTAAAAGGCGCTTTGCTGCTTCTGCCCCTGTCATTCCGGACATGCTTCTTACTTTTGAATATTTATTAAATGTGCTGTTCACCCTCGCAGATGCCACCATGGACAGAACTGCTCCGATGATGACCAGGATCCAGGTCGGATCCAGGTAATATCCCATCATTCCGCCATAATACATAATCAGACGCCCCTTTCTTCTTTCTTGTCCGTGCTTTTAGGTATGTCTGCAAGCCGCTCTAAAACGGTGCCTTTTGCAATGGGATATCCGCGCAAAAACGCGTCAATGTCCATGCATTTTTTCCCTTGCAGCTGAAGTTTACGGATGGATAAGCCGCCTTTTCCGGTTTTTATGACCAGACAGTCCCGGCTAACCTCTGCCACCTGGCCATAACCCCCTTCATACTCCTTATCCACTACTTCTGCTTCCCATAGTTTCATCACTTTTCCATTCCAGACTGTATAGGCGCTGGGCCATGGGTTTAATCCACGGATCAGGCGTTCAATGGATACTGCATCCATAGACCAGTCAATGTCTCCCATAGACTTTTTTATCATGCCCACATAGCAGGCCTTGGAATCATCCTGGGGGATACGGATGGCAGTTCCATCTTCCAGTTTGTCTATGGTTTTTAAAATAAGCCTGCCTCCCAGCCTGCTCAGTTTATCATGAAGGCTGCCGAAAGTTTCTTTTTCATCCAAAGGAATGGCTTCCTGGTCCAGCATATCTCCGGTATCCAGAACCTCAGCCATCATCATGGTTGTGACGCCGCTTTCCTTTTCCCCGTTAATGACCGCATATTGTAAGGGAGATGCACCACGGTACTTAGGGAGCAGAGAAGCATGGATATTCACACAACCGTATTTGGGAATATCCAGAATGGATTTTGGCAGTAGCTGTCCGAAAGCGATCACTAAGATCAGATCCGGTTCCAGATCTGAAAGAATTTTGACAAATTCCGGATCCCTGGCTTTGACCGGCTGGTATACAGGGAGTTGGTATTCGAGTGCCTTCTCCTTTACTGGAGTCATCTGGACTTCCTTCCCTCTTCCCTTGGGTTTATCCGGCTGGGTAACTACCGCAAGGATCTCATGTCCGGCCTCTTTTATAGCCTCAAGAGCGGGAACGGAAAAATCAGGTGTTCCCATAAATATGATACGCATAATTATTCTTCAACCTCTCCTTCTTCATCCTCATCCAGGGAGACATCCTCCAGCTCGCCTTCCACTTTGTCTACGTATAAATCGCCGTTTAAATGGTCGCATTCATGACAGATTGCACGAGCTAAAAATCCTTCTCCTTCCAGTTCGAACGGCTCCATGAAAGCATCAAAAGCTTTTACCCTTACGTAATCGGGCCTGGTAACTGTTCCTGATTTTCCGGGAACGCTTAAGCAGCCTTCCGGCCCGGTCTGACTTCCTCTAGTCTCCACGATGTCCGGATTAATAAGTACATACTGGTTGCCATCATCTACATCTATAACTACGATCTGTTTTAAAATTCCCACCTGGGAAGCTGCAAGGCCAACTCCATTTGATTCATACATGGTTTCAAACATATCTACGATCAACTCGGAAATCCTTGGTGTAATCTCTTTTACAGGTTTACAGTGCTTTCTTAAAATTTCATCTCCAATGGTTCTAATCTTTCTAATTGCCATTTTCTTTTATCCTCTCATTTATGAAAAATCATATTGAATCATCACCTGATCAAACAACTGCCGATGGTTTTCTGAAAAAATATCGATTTGATCCCTGATTTTTATTAGTATATCATAGTTTTCCTGTTTCAAGTATAAAATTTTTCTATAGATATCATTAATTTTGTAAACGCTCGCATCTACCGGGCCGATGACCTGTACTGCTTCCTGTTCCGCCAGGGGGTCAATAAACCCGGCTGTTAAAGCCGCTGCTTCTTTTAAGCGGTCTTCCTGTCTGGAGGAAAACTGAACGGTTAAAAGGCCGCTTGCCGGAGGGTATTTCATCAGGCGCCGATATGCCATTTCCTGTTGGTAAAACGCCTCATAATCCTGATTTGCGGCTGTCACAATGCTGTAATGCTCCGGACTATAGGTCTGAATGACCACGTCACCGTTTCTGGAATCCCGTCCGGCTCTTCCTGCTGCCTGGGTTAAGAGCTGGAAGGTTCGTTCTGCTGAACGGTAGTCCGGGGTATTCAAAGACAGGTCTGCCGCCAGCACCCCTACCAGAGTTACATTAGGGAAATCATGCCCCTTTACGATCATCTGAGTTCCGATAAGGATGTCAGCCTCTCCCTCAGAAAAAGCGGTGAGTATCTCCTCATGTCCTCCCTTTTTTGAGGTGGTGTCCAGATCCATTCGCAGAACTCTGGCAGCTGGGAACATCTTTTTTGTCATTTGCTCTATCTTCTGGGTACCCACTCCGAAATTGGCAATGTAAGGAGAACTGCATGCAGGACAGCGGTCTGGCATGGATATGGAATATCCGCAATAATGACAGACAAGACGGCTGTTATTATGAAGTGTCAGGGTCACGTCACAGTGAGGGCAGCGAATGGCTTCGCCGCAGGACCGGCAGGAAACAAAATTTGCATAACCGCGCCTGTTGATAAACAGCATGGCCTGCTCCCGCTTCTCCAGCCGGTCCTCAATCAGTGCCTGTAAATTCCTGCTGAAAATGGATTTATTGCCTTCTTTTAGCTCCTGCCTTAAATCCACCACAGATACCGCCGCCAGACGGCTGTTTTTTTTGGCCCGTTCCGTCAGACGGAAAAGCCGGTATTCCCCATGAAGGGCTTTTGTATAAGCTTCCAGGGATGGAGTCGCTGAGCCTAAAACCAAAGACGCCCCCTGCATGGAGGCCCTTTTCTCAGCCACCTCTCTGGCATGGTATCTTGGGGATACCTCACTCTTGTACGCCCCCTCATGCTCTTCGTCTATCAGAATCAGCCCGAGACGGGAAAAAGGAGTAAACAGGGCCGAACGGGGACCGATCATAATATCAATATCTCCGTTTCTTGCCCGTTCAAACTGGTCATACCGTTCTCCTGCTGACAATCTTGAGTTGATGATGGACACCCGGTTTCCAAATCTTCCGTAGAACCGCAGGACGGTCTGGTAGGTCAGGGCAATCTCCGGAATGAGAACGATCACCTGCTTCCCATCCTCTATGACCCTTTGGATCAGTTCCATGTAAACTTCCGTCTTTCCGCTTCCTGTAATGCCATGGATCAGATAGGTCTTTCTTAATGATTGGGAATAATCCAGGCTAAAGCTGTCTACAATGGCCTGCTGTTCCTCATTTAAAACCACCTTACTTCTTTCTTTTGCCTCTGTTTTAACAGGATTTCTGTAAACCTCTTCACGATCAAGGCTTATGTATCCTTTTTCTATCACCGGCTTTAAGGTGGCAGCAGAAAGATTCATCTGGTTGACTGCAATTTCGTATGGGATGACAGGATTTTCCATAAGCGCCTGAAAGAGTCGTGCTCTGGCCTTATATTTCTTTTTTTCCGCTTCCTCTAAAGCATTGATAAGCTGAGAATGGCCCAAAAGGCTTTTAATCACCTTTTTTTCCTTTGGCTTTACCTTTTGCTTTACCGGAAGAACCGTTTTTAATGCCTGGTTCATGGTTGAGCCATACCGCTCTTTCAGCCACCATGCCAGGGAAATGAGCAGGGATTCCGCCGATACACCATCAGTTACGATCCCTGCTATTTCCTTTATTTTATCCGGATCATAATCCGCATGGGCGGCAATGCCTACCACATACCCTTTCCGCATGGAATTTCCTTTTCCAAAAGGAATCAAAACCAGAGACCCCACAGCCACTTCATCAAGAAGCCCGGCCGGAATCCGGTAATCAAAGGTTCTGTCAACTTTTTCATGGGAAATATCAATAATAATCCGGGCATATCGTTCCATCATTGTTTTCCTCTTTTCTGCCCATGCTTTTTGGGCATA
>DEYX01000294.1 GCA_002365025.1 Hungatella sp. UBA3147
ATTCTATTTATCCGTAAATTTACCTATTTTTTCCTCTCATCCTTCCAAACATAAAGAATTCCCTTTTCCTGAAACTCCTTGATCTCTTCTTTGCTGTACCCCAGATTTTCCAGGATCTCCGGTCCCTGCTCACCAATCAGAGGACCGCCATTGTACTCTGGAACACCCATCTCCTGGAATTTGACCGGAGGTCTTACCAGTGTGCGTACATTTCCATTGTCGTACTGCATTTTATAAAAGCAATCATTGGCCCATGCCTGCTCATCTTCCAGAATTTCTTCCCAGGACTGGGCAACGCTGAAAGCTATGTCGTGCTCCTTTAAAACCGGTACCCATTCCTTGGCTGTTTTCTTTTCCATTGCTTCCATACAGATATCATAGACCTCCGTGCCCAAGCCTTTGGTCTGAAGGTTCTGGATTGGGAAATAATTCTCATTTTCCATTAAATCATCTCTTCCCAGAGCTTTCATGAACTGCTTATAGTAGGTGTTATAATCTGGCATACAGGTCTGAATGAATCTGTCATCCTTTGTTCTCCATGCCGCATTAAAGGGGTTGGCACTCTCCCTGATATTAATGGGGTATTCCCTCGCCGGGCCATCATAATTGGCTGCCTGGATCATCATTCCCATGTTATAGACAGCCGTCTCAAACAGACTGGTCTCTACTTTCTCTCCATATCCGGTTTCTTTTGCATGGTATAATGCCGCAAGGATACCTGCTGCAAGGTTCATGGCCACGTTATGATCCCCAACTCCAGGAACCACATTCATTGGAACCGTTCCTCTCTGACGAAGGGAATGGAGATAACCGCCTCTTGCAAAGAATGCCGTGAAATCAAATCCCGGAAGGTCTTTATCCGGGCCGTATTCACCATAGCCGGTAACCATGGCATAAACCAGTTTGGGATATTTCACCTTTAATGTTTCATAATCAAGCCCCGCCCGTTCAAGAGCCTGGACTCTCCAGTTGGTGATCAGCACATCCGCATCCTCCAGAAGCTTAAAAAATGCCTCTTTGCCCTCAGGTGCCTTCATATTAAGAGAAATACAGCGCTTGTTTCCATTTTCTAAGTCCCAGGTCGTATTTTCATACATATCCAAAGGCCTTCCTTCGGATGGAGCCGTATGTCTTAAGGGATCTCCCTTGGAAGATTCGATCTTAATGACATCTGCTCCGCAGTCTGCAAGAAAACGTCCTGCACCTGCAGCCGCAATAAAGGTTGCCAGTTCCACTACTTTGATTCCTTCTAACAGTTTCTTTCCCATATTAATTCCCTCCTTTATTTGTCCAGTGCTTCTATAAGCGCAGGGATCACCTGATTATAATCCCCAACGATGCCGTAATCGGCCACTTCAAAGATCGGGGCTGCCGGATTTTTATTGATTGCAATGATCTGCTCTGAGTTCTGCATACCTGCCACATGCTGAATGGCCCCGGAAATGCCGCAGGCAAAATACAGTTTAGGACGTACCGTGGTTCCTGTCTGCCCCACCTGATAGGAATGGTCGATCCAGCCTGCGTCTACGGCTGCACGGCTTGCCGCAACCACACCGCCCAGCTTATCCGCCAGTTTCTTTAACAGTTCAAAACCTTCAGCTCCGCCAAGACCCATACCGCCGGATACAATGATTTCCGCATCAGTTAAGGATACCGCTTCTCCTGCCTGCTTTACCACTTCAAGGATGCGGGTTCTTATATCGTCTTTTTCAAAACTTACCGGAAGAGGAATGACCTGGCCCTTACGGCCCTCCTGCCTATCGGCCTTTTCCATAACTCCCGGACGTACTGTGGACATCTGAGGCCGGTGGTTCGGACAAACGATGGTTGCCATTAAATTTCCGCCAAAGGCCGGGCGGGTCTGCTTGATCTTTTTATCTTCCTCATCAATTTCCAACTTGGTGCAGTCGGCAGTCAGTCCCGTATCGCAGCGAACGGCCAGACAGGGGCCTAAGTCACGGCCGATGTGGGTAGCTCCCAAAAGGACGATTTCAGGCTTATAAGATTTGATTGCGTCGTGAATCACAGCCGTATAAGCGTCGGTGCGGTAGGATTCCAGTTCTTTGTGATCCGCAAGATAAACTTTATCTGCTCCATATTCAAACAGTTCCTCCGCAAGTCCTTCCACATGGTTACCGCATAATACAGAACAAAGGCTGCATCCAATCTCATCCGCCAGTTTCCGCCCTTCACCCAGAAGTTCTTTTACGACCGGCATAAGTGCTCCTTCTCTTTGTTCTGCAAATACCCATACATCCCGGTATTCCGATAAATCAACCGTATCCTTTGGCTCTTCTGACTTTTCTATTGCATCAAACGGACACTTTTCAACACAAACACCACAGCCGGTACAGGCAGTACCGATGACGGCCAGTTTATTTTCCATTGTAATTGCTTCAAATGGGCAATTCTTTACGCAGATCGTACAGCCCCTGCATTTTTCTTTTATTACATTTACAGCCATATGAACCTTCCTCCTTTTCCTGGGTCTTAAATATAATGCTTCTCTTTCAGTTTCTCTGTCAGCAGTTCTGTCATTTCGGTCACTGTTCCGTTAAGCATCTCCCCTTTTCCCTTAGGAGCGGGAGTAAAGGAACGGAAAACCTGGGTGGGGGAAGCATTTAAACCGCAGTCTTTGGGATCCAGTACCACATCCTCATGATTCCATACGGTAACTTTTTTTGCATATGCGTCCATGATGCCGCCTATGCTCATGTAACGGGGCTCATTCAGTTCCTTTACCGCAGTAAGCAGACAGGGCATCTGAACTTCCAGAATCTCATATCCATTTTCCATCTGCCTTTGTACGATTACCTTTTCCTCGCAAAGCTTTACATCCTGAACGTAAGTCACAACCGGGATGCCGAGTCTCCAGGCCACCTGGGGGCCTACCTGGGCCGTATCTCCGTCAATGGCCTGGCGTCCTGCAAAAATAATGTCATAATCTCCAATTTTTTGAATGCCGGCAGCAATGGTGGTAGAGGTAGCACAGGTATCGGCCCCGCCAAAGGCCCTGTCGCTGAGCAGATAAGCCTCATCCGCCCCCATTGCCAGACATTCCCTTAACATATCATCAGCCTGAGGAGGCCCCATGGTAATCACGGAAACCGTTGTTCCAGGCTTTTTGTCTTTTATTTTCAATGCCTCTTCCAGGGCATTTGCATCATCAGGGTTTAAAATGCTGGGAACTCCGTCACGGATCAATGTACCCTTTACCGGATCGATCTTTACTTCATTGGTATCCGGCACCTGTTTTACACAAACCAAAATTTTCATCGTATCATTACTCCTTCCGTGTAGTCATTATTTCTTAAGCAGTTTTCCGGAAATCACCAGCTGCTGGATTTGTGAAGTACCTTCGTAAATGGTGAACACACGGCAATCCCTGTACATGCGCTCAATCTTATAATCTTTGATAAATCCGTAACCGCCATGGATCTGAAGGGATTTTGAAGCGATTTCATTACAGACTTCAGAAGCATAATACTTTGCCATAGAAGCTTCCAAGGTTGCAGGCTGATGGGTATCCATTAAGTAAGCAGTTTTATAAACCAGCTGCTTTGCCGCCTCCAGCTTAGTCGCCATATCAGCGATCATAAATGCGATTGCCTGAAAATCTCCGATCCGTTTTCCGAACTGTTTCCGTTCCTTTGCATATTTAATTGCCTCGTCCAAAGCTCCCTGAGCAACTCCGATGGACTGGGCAGCCACTCCCATACGGCCGGTATCCAGAGTCTTCATGGCATTTATAAATCCCATACCCTCTTCACCAAGAAGGTTCTCTGCCGGAATTCTTGCATTGTCCATAATGATATCGCTGGTGGCACAGCCGATAACGCCCATTTTATGCTCCGGCTTTCCGCAGGATATTCCAGGAGTGTTTTTCATATCTACGATAAATGCGCTGATTCCTTTTGTCCCCTTTGTCATATCCGTCTTTGCGTAGACTACCGCATAATCTGCCAGAGGTGCCATCGTGATAAAGGTCTTTCTTCCATTCAATATGTAGAAATCCCCATCCTTTACCGCAGTCGACTGCATACCGCCTGCATCGGAACCTGCTCCAGGCTCAGTCAGAGCAAAGCAAAGCTTTTTGCTCCCGTTTATCAATGAGGGAAGGTATTTCCGTTTTTGCTCCTCTGTGCCGGATAATAACAGAGGACCTCCTGAAAGAGAATTGGGAGAAGATACATAAATGCTTGCAACTCCGCTGACTCTAGCCATTTCCTCCATCACCAGCACGTAACAGCGGGCATCACCGCCTGAACCTCCGTATTCCTTTGGCGTCTTAATGCCGAAAAATCCGGCTTTTCCCATTTTGTAAAGGATTTCCTCCGGAAATGTCCCACTTTCCTCAACCTCATCGAGGATTTCATTGGTCAGTTCTTTTTCCGCAAACTCTCTTGCAAGTTTCCGGACAAGCTCATGCTGTTTTGTAAAATACATGTTGTTTCCTCCTTAACCTCTTTTCGCTAACCGTTTCTCGACTTCCTGACGTAACTCATGGACCATAACCTTTCCGCTGATGTTAAAAGGAAATGTATCAAATCGATAAACATATTTTGGAACCTTATAATCCGCCAGGTTCTGACGGACGTGTTCCTTAACCCTTTCTTCTGAAAGCTCTGCTCCAGACTCCATGATGATACAGGCAGCGATTTCTTCCTGAAGAACCTGGGCATCAACCCCTATCACCTTCACATCCTTGATTTCAGGAAGCTCCAGAATGCAGTTTTCAATTTCCACCGGCGCTATGTTTTCACCGCCCCGGATAATCATCTCTTTTTTTCGTCCGGTTATATAAAGATAGCCATTTTCATCCAGATAACCGCAGTCCCCGGTATGAAGCCAGCCCTCCTCATCCAGCGCGACTTCTGCTTCATTCGTTTTGTTGTAATAGCCCTTCATGATATGATATCCCCGGGACTGGATTTCTCCCACACTTCCTGTTTTAGAAACCCTCTTGTTCCCTTCATCCCAGATTCTTAATTCCGTATTAGGAATCTTTTTTCCTGCCGTAAGGGCCTTTTGGCAGATCAGATCCGAATATCCGGTTATGGTAATTGCAGGGGAAGACTCGGTCTGCCCATAGGAAGGCTGCAAATGCTCCATCTTCAGCTCTTCACAGATATGGAGATAATCTGACGGGTGAATGGCGGAACCCGCAATAATTCCGCTTCTTAGGGAACTTAGATCGTATTCTTTTCTCCTGCTGTTCTTTACCATAGCAAGGAACATGCTGGGAACACCGTTTAGAATGGTGCAGGAATTTTTCTGTATATTTTCCATAACTCCAATGGACTTATAATACTGATTAATATAAATTGCGGCTCCGGCATGGACAGCGGACAAAATGCCCGCTGTGATGCCAAAACAGTGAAACAGGGGGACGGATAAGCACATGCGGTCACTTTCGTTCCAATGCATGGAACGCACCATTTCGGCTGAATTGTTAACCATGTTTTCGTGGCTTAACATCACTCCTTTTGGAATACCGGAGGTACCAGAGGTAAAAAGTATATTAGCGGTATTCTTTGAGGATAAGTTCTGTTCTATATCTTTTAAAAGCCATTTCTCTTCCTCCCTGTTTTCCCCCATTTCACAGCAAGACAGATCGTCCAGGGAAACAATCCCCTTTAAGAAGGTGTCCGGACGATCCAGCCCTGCTTTTGAAATGACAGGTCTATAATCCGCATTGTTGCAGCCCTTTCCATAGAACAGATAGTCTGCATCTCCTTCTTTTAATACCCGGTTCAATTCCTGTTCCTTATAGCATGTATTGACCGGGAGCACAATTGCCCCGGACTTCATAAAAGCAAAATACGCCATGATCCATTCCGGGCTGTTAATCCCCCACAACGCGACATGTTTTCCGCGCGAAATTCCTCTTCTTATAAAGTCAGCTGCCCAAAAATCCGAAATTTCATCCGCCTCTTTCCAGGAAAAGCATCGATCCTGATAGCAGATTCCTGCTCCATTCGGCGTAAGAACAGCTCTTTTATGAAGCAGTTCTCCGATTGTTTCTGATAAAAGGCCTGTCATATTCATTCTCCTGCTAACCTCTGCCTCATATTTCTGTAAGTTATTTCTCGACTTTTCCCATCGCTTCTCCGATCATTCGGATCAGGAACGGAACCAGTACCACCACAATGGTTACATAACCCAGGTATCCATATCCCACTTTTACCAGGGGAAGAAGTCCAAACTGGGCGATGGCAAATGCAAGAATGGTACATAACAATGCGCAGATTAAGGTTTTTGCTGAAGGCTTTCCGTCATTTCTTCTTTCCTCCGGCTTTTCAAGTGCAACTACAACTCTCTGAACTGCTCCGGCAATCATATTAACCGCCGTTGATACCGCTCCTAAAATAATGAGTATGGAAATCATAGGATTCATGAAGCCGGCTCCCACTCCGCCTTTAATCAGTGTGATTACCGGAAGAGGATCTTTGGATAAATCCGGATTAGTCGCTACTGCCATAATTCCTAAAGTGGAAAGCATAATCAATCCGGAGTTTACGATAAATCCGTAAATCATACTGGTTCCGGCTTCCTTTTCTGATTTAAATGATTCCGCATGCTGGTATAACAACCCGATGGAAGCCAGCTGGAAGGAACCATAAATAAAGCAGCTCCAAAGGGCCGGACCAGCAGGTGAAGGATTAGCTCCTAAAGTCTTGATGTTTCTTACAATATCACCCCAGCTGACAATAATGTTCGGTACGTAAACGATCAAAAGACCCGCTATGATAATGACTGACAAAGTAGATGCCGCTTTTCTTACAAAATCCGTTCCGAAAATGGTTACAAAAAAGATAAACAAACCTATGATCAAGGTACAAGCCATATATGGGATTCCAGTAAGGGACTGCATGGTGGAACCTCCGGTCGCAAAGGCAACAGAGGGAGCCAGGCACAGCAATAATATGTATACAAGCTCATAAAGGTTGGAAAAAATCGGAGCGAATTTTCCGTAAAACTTATTGTTAAAGGTTCTGTAATCATAAGCATCATGAAGCTTTGCAAACCGAAGCCCATACCACTGGAACACCGCTCCGATCGCCTGAGCCAGAATCGGGGTAATAAGCGCCCAAATACCAAATGCAACGAAATACTGGACCAGCTGGGCACCAGATGCAAACCCACCGCCAAACTGTGTTGTAAACCATACGAAAGCAACGCCCACGGCTACCGGCATTTTATTTTTATCGATCATATCCTTCTCCTCCTGTTTAAAGCATATCTATAAATGCTTCCATCATCGTTCCTGCTTGCTCGTAATTTACCATCTGCCTGTCTACTTCTATCTGAATGATAGGAATCCCCGCCTCAGCACAGGCTTTTTTCACCATTACATAATCAAATTCTTCGGGGTCACAGAATTTTGTTAAAAGAACGACCACACCTTTTGCTTTGTATTTCTTTGCCAGGTCAACGATATAACCGGCTCTCTTCTTTTCCGGGTCGTACAGGACAGAGCAATGATCCATCCGAGAAAACTTATCTGCAAGTCCTTCCAAAGGTTTAAGTTCCAGATTGACATCTGTACGATACTGTCTGGATTCATGGGCAATATCATCTGCAGCAATCTGCAGTCCATGTTCGTCAAAGATCTTAAGCAGACCGTCGCTGTCGGCCAGGATTCCGGTAGTGATCACCTTGATTTTACTTTCCTTCTCCTCTACCTGTGACAAAGCCTCTATCAGCTGGCTTACAAGCGCTGTATGTTCTTCCTTTCGCATGAAATGAGCACTTTTAAAAATATCTCTTCTCTGGACTGCTGTGATGGAAGGATGCTGTTCTAAAACCTCTGCCAGCTTTCTCACTGCCGCATTATGTTCATTGTAGATCTCATTGGACTTAGCCAGGGAAGCTTCACTGAATTTTTCACCAGTTGCTGTCTCCAAGTCTCTGATCACACGCTCGTAGGAAGCTTTGGTAAATTCTTTTCCTGACTCCGGTTTCCGGTTCTGGGGATAAGTCATTGGAATAAATGGAATGTCTTTCACCGCATATTTCCAGTTCTGTCCCAGACACTTTAAAGAGTCACAGAGAGAAGGAATCACGATGGCAGAAATACCTTTGTATTCTCCTCTGATTCCCAGCTCCAGAATGCTCTGCATAATGGAACAGATAAACGCAGGAAAATATCTTTTAGACTCTTTTAACTCAATATCCGCTCCCCATGCTCCCATAGGAACAAGCCCCATGGAGTGGATCAGTTCTTCCGGAGTATAGACAGGAACACAAGCAACAACCTTTTTTCCCTGCTCCAGATAAGCATTCAGCTGTTTTTTCGGTGAACATGCAATCTCATGAAAATCTTCTAATAATTCATTCAATGTTGCCATCAGTCTTTCCCCCCTTTGTTGGATTCCATGATTTCTGTCAGCCCCTGTACCCTTGTTTCATACTGGGCTTCTGAGAAGTTCCGCGGGTCTGCCTGATCACCGTCAAATGAGGTGACTGGTATCTGACAGTCCTCTCCGATCTGGCGGCTCATCTCATACATGAAGCCGCTCCAAAGCTTGCAGGAACGGTTGGTATGAACCAGAAGCCCCTCTGTATGGGTCTTCTTTACAATGGCCTCTCTCTTATCTCTTGCATGCTCTAAGTTCATGGCATTGGGCACGTTGCAGTAGGCACGGATCAGGCCATCAAAGTCATCGTAAATAAATCCAAAAGCATCGGCATAAATGGTTGCCACCATATTGATTCCCCTGGACTTAAGACCGGTGGCTGTTGTTCTTAAATGAGGCCAGCAGGCGATGCCTTCAAACATAATTCTGTATTTTTCCTCTGCACGGAAGGTACTGGTTCCCTCTTCCACTGCTTTTTTATATTCCTCTAACAGGGTTTCAAAAGCTTCGGCCGCTTCCACGGTCCCTCTGGCACAGACGGCAACCGCCATATGATTAAGCAGATCAAAGCCGTTAAGAGGAGAAGGAGTATATTTAGTATAGGCTGTAGCCTCCAGCCATGCTCTGGAAGTCCTGTTTGAGATTTCCATGACCTCCTTGAATTTCTCTTCACTCCATTTCTTACCGGTAATTTCCTCCAGCTGTTCAATAGCCGCCAGGAACTGGCTCTTTACATATGCTACCTGGGCATCTGAAACCTCGTAATCGGGATTAAAGGGAATGTCAATGAGAATCAGCGGAATGTTAAGCTCTTTTGCAATGTTCTCATACCATTTGATCATGCAGTTGCAGATGTTATTGCAGCAAAGTACGAAGTCCGGCAGAGGCATGTTCTGCTCCGGAGTTTCCCCCACCATCATATGTGCCAGACTGATCCTTGCATAAGCGCAGATGTCATTGGAATAACCTTCCGCCTCTGAAATTTCACACAGCCGCTGCCCGGCTCCTCTTGCTGCAATTGCTGCTGCCTGATTCTCGGGATAGCACACTTTAATGCCTAAGGTCTGAAAAATTTCCTGGGGGAAATTGCTGGCGCACCAGCCGATTTTTTCTCCCCTGTCCTTTGCCTCCTGGACCTCCTTGTAGTGCTTTGCCACAATCTCGTTCAGCTTAAACTTGGCTGAATTGGGATCAATGGTAAATTTTGGTTTTGTCTCTCCTTCACCCATGAAAAATTCCTCCTTTTATGATTTATCATAAGCGTAAAGCGCTGCTCCTAAAGCACCCATGAGCTGAGCCATTGGTGAATATGTAATTTTAAGACCCAGCTCCTGCTCCATGGCTTTGCGTACCCCGCCATTTTTTGCAACGCCGCCGCTCATACACACTGTTTCTTTCACGCCGACCCGTTTTGCCAAAGCCGCTACCCGGCTGGCTACAGACTGGCAGATGCCGGCAACCAGATCCGGGATCTCAACCCCGTTTGCCAGCTGGGAAATGACTTCGGATTCAGCAAATACCGTACAGGTACTGGATATTTTGACGGTATGCTTTGATAAGGCAGCCTGCTTTTCCAGATCCTCAATCCTCAGCTGAAGGATTCCTGCCATGACATCCAGAAACCGTCCGGTTCCTGCCGCACATTTATCATTCATCAAAAATTCTGTCATTCGCCCGTCGGCCCCCAGGGAAAGTACCTTTGCATCCTGTCCGCCAATGTCAATGATGGTCCGCACTTCCGGAAGCAGATGATGGACACCCCTTGCATGGCAGCTGAGTTCACTCATCTCTCCATCGGCATTTTTTAACAGCTTCCTTCCATAACCGGTAGCATAAACAGCGGTTATCTCTTCCGGCTTTAAGCTCCCTGCGGCAAGTACAGCCTCAATTGCCCGTCCCGGACCATCGGTTCCTGTCCCTGCCCCAATCAAGGAAGTCGCCAGAATTTCCTGTCCATCTTTCAAAATGACCGCTTTGGAGGTGGTAGAGCCTATGTCAACTCCTAATGTGAACATGGCTTTTTCCTTTCTTTGTTTAATTTTTAACAATAATTAAGAAAAAAATATATATGTATACATGTATACAAGTTACTCTATGGAAAAGTGTATCCTTGTATACAAGTTATATATTAAAAATAAAATGTAATAAGATACACTTTTTCATGCATAGATTATCAAAATTTGTCGTATTTGTCAATAACTTTTTTGAAATCAGGATTTTCTTTAGATATTATATGGAACCTGATTGGAACCGTGGTCTCCTCCTTCTTCCTTTGTAATCGTCTAATTTGTGACAATCTTTTTCTTATAAACAAATAATCGGCTGTTTTAACTGCAAACGGCTTGAAATCTAAATAACTGAAGACTTTCGACCATTTCTTCTTGTCCAGCCGGATTAAATGTTTAAGAAATACTGTGGGTACTTTTCCTTTGCTTTCGCTCTGATTTCGGATATGGTTTCCAGATGATCTGCCATCGCCTGCTGGGCTTTGACAAAATCGCCGCCTTTGATTTCGTCAACAATCCTCCGGTGTTCATCGATCAGGCAGGGCATCCTTTTGCCAAGTGCCACATCGAAATTCCGCCATCTTGAAATGTGGAGCATTAGATCCTCCAGCAATTTTATAAGATTATACCGTTCCACACTTTCCGCAATGGCCCGGTGGAATGCAGAATCCAGCTTTTGAAACTCCAGGTCATACCCCTCTACATCCCGGTAGGATTCCTGTTTTTCTAAATTATCCTCCAGTTCTTTTACCAGTTTTCCAATCTTCTCTTCGTCCCTCTGGGACAACAGCTCATATAGCTCTTCCTTCTCCACGGCAGTCCTTAAAATCAACAGGTCTCCGATGAGTTTTAGATCAATCAAGCTTACATAAGTACCTCTCTGGGGGTACACCGTAAGAAGCCCAAGCTGATTCAGCCTTGCAAAGGCATTACGGATGATGGTTCTTGATACCCCATACTCTTCCGCCATCTGATTTTCACTGATCCTGGTACCAGGCTCTAATTCCAGCTTTAAAATACGTTTTCTGATGTTAAGGAAAACATAATCAGCGGAAACCGGCTGGCTGTTACTTTTCATATAATCCATATTCCTTACCTTCAATTCTTATTACTTGTTTTTTGTTATGAAACGATTATACTCTTGACAGCAGATTTCTGTCAATTCGTTTCTGATACATGGCATGGCTGCCATCAGCTGTTTCGTCATTAATAAGACAATCCCATGTTTGAAAATTTCTTTTAGAGTGTAGACAAAATCAATTTTATATTATAGCACTGAATATATACGGGAATAAAAATTCAGTGCTATATTAACGTTCTGGTATGTAGTATAATAAGTACATCAAAATTTTGTTCATTAGTTGTTACTATAGGCTATTTATATTTCCGGAGCATAACATGACACACTATTGTCATATTTCATATGCTAAGATATTTATAAAATATCATTTGTGATCCCTTAATAATGGAACTGGAGCTAATGCTAATGAAAACTGAGATTAATAGTTCGATTGTAAAAAAATATGGAATGGATGCAGGGGCGAATGTAGTCGGTATAGCAGCTTCCAAAGATTTCGGTTTGGCGCCGGACGGTTTTAAGCCCACTGATGTACTCCCTGAATGTCTTTCCGTTATCGTTCTGGGCACTACGTTTTCACCGGAAGTCTTAAACGATATAGCCGAATATACCACAAGCCGGAATGCAATGCTTACTGCAATGACCAACATGGCAAAAGAGGTAGCAAAACGAATAAAGGCCGATGGTGGCAAAACAAAAGTCATAAGTGCAGCAGGTGGCAAATGGGTGGAAGGCGATGGAAGAAAAGAGCAGTTTGGATACATTTCTCTGAAACACGCCGCAGAAATCGCGGGGCTTGGTGTCATAGGAAAAAATTATTTACTTACGAATCCGCAGTACGGCAATCTTCTTTGGTTCAGTGCTGTTCTTACCGATGCAGAGCTAATGCCGGATGAAAAAGCTCAATCTACCATATGCGGTAACTGTAACAAATGCGTTGAAGCCTGCCCTGCGGGAGCATTGGACGATCTTGCCTCATTCGGAAAAAAAGGATGCTCTAAATTTTTTACAATAGAAGACAGAAAATTTAAAGTAAAGTGTTTTTTGTGCCGCACGATATGCCCTTACCGTTTTGGGAACAGCGAATAGTTTTAGAATAATATATGACAGGTAATTTCCAATTTTATTTTCAAACGATAAAGCACCAGATCTTCTAAGCGATCTGATACTTTGTATTTTTATTCATCATAGTATATAAAAATCATGAATTATAGTTTGTCAACAGTCTGAAAAGAGGGGTAACGTTTACCCCTCTTTTACACGGTCTGTCAATTCATCTTTTTATTCTCCAACAGCCGCATTAGCCGTTTTTCTCAATTTTCTTTCCTTCCTCCAGTTCTATTCCCTGGCTGACAGAAACCGTCTCATCGGTTCCTGCAGTATCTTTCTGAATTTCTTCTTTTTTGCTCTCTGCAGCTTCTTTTGTGTCTTTCTCCCTGACTTCAGCCGTTACTTCCTTGGTATCATCTGCCTTGTCCTCCGCAGTTTCCACCGGTTCTACTTTAACTTCATCTGTTTTGTCTTCCCCGGCTTTACCTGGTTCTTCCTTGACGCCTTCAGTACTGTCTTCCCCGGCTTTACCTGGTTCTTCCTTATCTTCTTCTGTTTTGTCTTCCTCAGTTTCCTCCGGTTCTTCCTTCGTTTCTTTTGCCTTTTCTTCCTCAGCTTTCCCCGGCTCTTCCTTCGTTTCTTCTGTCTTTTCTTCCTCAGCTTTACCCGGTTCTTCCTTCGTTACTCCAGTCTTTTCTTCCCTGGTTTCTGCAGCCTCTACCTCTTCCTTAAGAGGTACAGAAGCAAGCTTTCCTTCTATACCTTCTTCCGGATCAAATAACTGGACCATGAAAGTCAATGTCTCGTATCCGTTCACTTCAATAACCACTTCGTTTTCTTCTTCTGTAAAGCCATCTGCCGTAAAGTCAAGATATTTTACAACTCCATAGGATTCATCCTTAGATACCTTAAACTCATTTTGCCTGGAAGTGGAGAACCGTATGGCCTTTTTATAAGGAATTCCGTTAACAATTACTGTTTTAACTGCATTTAAATACTCCTTTGCAGCCTTCTCATCTGTTGTATCGAAGGTTACACGATAATATGCCGGATCCCAGTTCGTTCCTTTCACATATTTTGTCGTTTCCACACCAGGAGCTGATTTTTCATTCTCAACCGGTTTCCCTGCAGCTTCCAGAATTTCAAAAGTCAAGGTCTTGGCAGTGTATCCTTCAGCAGTCACCAGAACCGTATAACGCCCGGCCTTCTGAAACAGATCTTTCTGCAGCGTGAAAGAATAATCTTCTTTTTCATAATTATCCTGGCTGAATATTCCTCCCTGTTCTTTGGAAAGCACTTTCCTTGTATTATCATCCGGGTCAGTCAGGGTCATCCCTGTTAAATTCTTCATAAAGTCACCGCGAAGCTTCTTTTGGCTTTCATCGTCCTCATCGGCTGCACCAATGATGTAAACCTTCTGTCCTACGTGGTAAGCTGCCGCGTCCTCAGAATCTGCTTTGTCTGGATTCTCAGCAAGAGAAAGTTTAAACATTTCCAATTCCTTTACCACATGTAAAACAACCGTCTGCTCCTTGTACCCTTCTGCCACAATTCGCAGCTTGTGCTCTCCTTCCGTAAGCTGCAGAGTACCGCCTCCAGTTCCTTCTGTTTTTGACAGGAGGGTAACGCTTTCCTTTGTCTCGTTGATCTTATAAGCTGTAATATAATCGTCACTTCTAAGAGCGATTGCAGAATTGTCCAGATAAAGTGATGTTATTTTGGAAATATACTCCTCATCCTTATCAGAGGTAAGCACCAGATCCTCTCCCAGCTTTCCTTCTGCGCTCTTAAGGGCAGGCGCCGTCTTTCCTACTATGGACAGCAGACTTTCAACGGTTCCTAATTTTCCGTCTTCCAAGACCCGTTTGATTTGGTATGGGCGGTTTCCAGTCTCTCCTCCGGTCTGGGTCTCCTTATATTTTTCAAAAGAAAGATATTCTCCTGTCCCCAGCTTTCCATCTTTAACTGCATTTAAATAATGGGTAAAATCATAAAAAACTTCAGCGTTTTCATCCATAACAGCCTGTGCTTTCTGGTCATACCACCACTGCACTACTGCCTCGCTGTCCTCATTTACATCATCGATCTCATGTAATATCAATGCATTCGCCAGCAGATCATGGTCAAATATCAGGTATCCGTTCATTTTTGAACCTCCGGAAGAACCAGAGCCTCCGGAACCGCCGCCATCCGGTATGGCAACAGTTGCGCTGGACATGGCGTCAATGCCGTAAGGTTTCGCTACTGCAAAGATTTTAAGGTCATCTGCCCTGGTCTGTGAATTACTGCCCACTTCCACTTTCTTAGACATTGTCTGGTAGCCGTTTGCATATGCCGTAACCGTATATATGCCGCTTTCATCAGTAATCACATTGTCATCCGTATCCGTACCGCAGATATGAAGCATGGGGCCTATCTCATACCATTGATTTATTTTTGTAAGAGACTTTACTTTTCCTGACGGCATCGTTAAATCTACCCTGTAAATCGGTGACAGGATCTCTGTTCCAAAGCTTTCTCCATCCGGTCCCACAATATCAAAGGCAAAATCTTCTCCCTCTTTTGGGCTCGGGTTTAAAGTATTTAAATTCATTGCAAAAAGCCTGTTATCCACCAGATGAAGGGGCACGTTCATGGTTGCCTTGCTGTATCCGGAAGACAGGTTCAGCTGATAACGCCCCCTGACAAAAAGGTTGGTCTGAGGCAGCTGAATAGTAATTACGCCTGTTTTTCCATATTCTGTTTCGATAACA
>DEYX01000254.1 GCA_002365025.1 Hungatella sp. UBA3147
CGGCTTCAACAAAAGAGAAGGAAAAGCGTCTGAGAATGCAATTTTGACCTCCCGTGTCATTGACCGTCCTATGAGACCTCTGTTTCCAAAAGATTACCGCAACGATGTAACTTTAGATAACATCGTTATGTCCGTAGACCAGGATTGCAGTCCGGAGCTGACAGCGATGTTAGGCTCAGCCATTTCAACCTGCATTTCCGATATTCCTTTTGACGGACCATGTGCTTCCACCCTGGTGGGACTTGTAGACGGAGAATTCGTCATCAACCCTACCCAGGCTCAGAAGCAGGTTTCCGACATGGCACTTACGGTTGCATCTACAAGAGAAAAAGTTATCATGATCGAGGCTGGAGCCAATGAGGTTCCGGAAGATAAGATGATCGAGGCCATTTTTAGGGCCCATGAAGTAAACCAGGAAATCATCAAATTCATTGACACCATCGTAGCAGAGTGCGGAAAGCCGAAGCACCAGTATACCAGCTGTGCAGTGCCGGATGAGTTATTTGCTGCCATCAGGGAAACCGTTACTCCTGAGGAGATGGAAGTTGCCGTATTTACCGATGAAAAGCAGATAAGAGAAGAAAACATCCGCAATATCACCGCAAAACTGGAAGAAGCCTTTGCAGATAAGGAAGAATGGCTGTCAGTGCTTGGAGAAGCCATTTACCAGTACCAGAAAAAGACTGTCCGCAAGATGATCTTAAAAGACCATAAGCGTCCTGATGGCCGTGCCATGGATCAGATCCGTCATCTGGCAGCAGAAATCGATATGCTTCCAAGGGTTCATGGTTCCGCCATGTTCACCCGCGGCCAGACCCAGATTTTAAATATTTGTACCTTGGCTCCATTATCAGAAAGTCAGAGATTAGACGGCATTGATGATATGGAAACCTCCAAGAGATACATGCACCACTATAATTTCCCGTCCTTCTCCGTAGGAGAGACAAGACCTTCCAGAGGACCGGGACGCCGTGAGATCGGCCATGGTGCCCTGGCAGAGAAAGCATTGATTCCGGTTCTTCCGTCTGAGGAAGAATTCCCATATGCGATCCGTACCGTTTCCGAGACCATGGAATCCAATGGATCTACCTCCCAGGCAAGCATCTGTTCCTCATCCATGTCCTTAATGGCTGCCGGTGTTCCTATTAAATCGGCTGTTGCAGGAATTTCCTGCGGACTTGTTACCGGAGATTCCGATGATGATTACATCGTCTTAACCGATATTCAGGGTCTGGAAGATTTCTTCGGCGATATGGACTTTAAGGTAGGAGGCACCCACAAGGGTATCACTGCAATCCAGATGGATATTAAGATCCACGGCCTTACAAGACCGATCATTGAGGAAGCCATCCGCACCACCAGAGAGGCAAGGCTTTACATTCTTGATGAGGTTATGGCAAAAGCAATTGCAGAGCCACGTAAGGAAGTAGGCAAGTATGCTCCGAAGATCGACCAGATTTCCATTGATCCTCAGAAGATCGGCGATGTGGTAGGTAAGCAGGGGAAAGTGATCAATAAGATCATTGAAGAGACCGGCGTAAAGATCGATATTAACGATGATGGAAATGTATCCGTATGCGGAACCGATCAGGCCATGATCGACCGTGCAATCCAGATCATTAAGAGCATTGTTACGGAAATCGAAGCAGGACAGATTTTCAAAGGCAAGGTTGTCAGAATCATGAACTTTGGTGCTTTCGTTGAACTGGCTCCAAACAAGGATGGTATGGTTCACATTTCCAAGCTGTCAGATAAGAGGGTGGCAAAGGTTGAGGATGTTGTCAACATCGGTGACGAAGTAACCGTTAAGGTAATGGAAGTCGACAAGATGGGCAGAATCAACTTAAGCATGAAGCCGGGAGATCTGGCTGGAAAGACAGAAGAGAAAAAAGCTGAAAAAGAAACAGGATCAAAAGAAACAGAATAAAACAGCTATGCCCTGTGGCAGACAGCAGATAGGCCAATATCCGTCTGCTGTCTGTTTTATTATGTAAATGCAGGTTAGGAACGGGGAAGGAGTATATCATGGAAAAACAGACACTGGCAGAAATTGCCGCCCAAACATTATTGCAGATCATACAGGAAGAAGGATACACTGCAGGAGACAAACTGCCCACCGAGGCGGAACTGTCTGAAGTTCTGGGGGTAGGGCGCAATACGGTCCGTGAGGCCTTAAGGATCCTGATGTCCCGGAATATTGTCACCATCCGCCAGGGATCGGGGACCTTTCTTTCGGATAAAAATGGTGTGGCCGATGATCCTCTGGGATTTACCATGATAGAAGACAGAAGAAAGCTGACAGAGGATTTGATCCAGATCCGGGTTATGCTGGAGCCCCCGATTGCAGCCCTGGCGGCTCAGAACGCGGCTTTGGAGGACATCCTTTGCCTGGAACAGATACTTCTGGAATTAGAAAAGATGATGGAGAACCGGGAGGATTATTCGGAAAAGGATTCCCAGTTCCATGCCCAGATTGCCAACTGCAGCCATAATCTGGTCATAGCAAACCTGGTGCCTGTCATTACCGACGGGGTCCGGGTCTTTGCCGGTTCGGTCCGGGAGACTGAATATGCCCAGACGTTATTGTCACATCGCAGGATTTATGAGGCGATCAGGGACCGGAAGCCTGTAGAGGCACAGCAGGCAATGTATTTCCACTTAATGTACAACGAAAACCGCTATAAGGAAGAAGACCGGGAGAGAACCTGATTAAATCATGGTCTGAAATCATGCAGGAAGAGATAAGGTATATATTCATGGGATGAGTATATGCCTTATTTTTTGCTTTTTCTTGACTTATTCCATCAAATATGATAAAAATAGAATATATTTGTAGGATGAATATTCGCCCTATAGTGTTCATTTATTTCTGGAGGTCAAAAATATTGAAACAATTATATGATGTACTTATTATCGGAGGCGGGGTCATTGGAAGCGCAATTGCGAGAGAAATGTCCAGATATTGCTTAAAAATAGGCGTTTTGGAAAAAAATCTGGATGTCTGCTGTGAGACGAGCGGACGAAATTCCGGGGTGGTCCACGGAGGATTTGCGTATGACACTGGATCTTTAAAAGCAAAACTATGTGTAGAAGGCAACCAAATTATGGGACAACTTTCCGAAGAACTTGATTTTACTTTTGAACGTTGCGGAAAGGTTCTGGTAGGTAATACACCGGAGGATCAGGAAGCATTGGAACGGACCATGAAGCAGGGCAAAGCCAATGGAGTAAACGGGATGGAGCTGATCGGAAAAGAGCGGCTTCATGAACTGGTTCCTGCTGTCGTTGGGGAATTTGCCATGTACTCCGCTGAAAGCGGGATTGTAGATCCCTTTGGCTATACCATTGCCCTGGCTGAGAATGCGGCAGAAAATGGTGTGGACTATTTCTTTGACCGCGAGGTGACAGCCATTGAAAGAGATGCGGATTCCAATTATGTAATCACCGCATCCGGCGGAATCTTTTACAGCCGCTGGGTAGTGAACAGTGCCGGCTTAGGCTGCGGAGAAATATCAGAGCTGCTTGGCATGGGCGGATATAAGATCATAGGTTCCAAAGGAGATTACATCATTCTGGATAAAAGGACCGGTCCTTTGCTTCCCATGCCGGTATATCCGGTTCCCAGCAATACCTATATGGGAATCCACGTGACCAACACGACAGATGGCAATGTGATCGTCGGGCCCAATGCGGATCTGACAGAGAATTTTACATATTATGGCGTATCCCAGGACAATATGGACTATTTAGCAAGGAGTGCCTCTGACTTATGGCCCTGTATCCATAAGAAGGATTATATCCGTAACTATTCCGGAATCCTTCCCAAATGGGTAGATGAGAATGGAGCAATCCAGGATTTTAAAATTGAGGTGCAGGATATGACAGCGCCGCGAGCCATCAATCTGGTGGGCATAGAATCTCCCGGACTGACTGCTGCTGTCCCGATTGCCCGCTATGCGGTCGGGCTCATGGCGGATAGGGAAACGCTTACCCTTAACCCCTCCTTTGATCCCATACGCAAAGGTGTGGTGAGGTTTGCGGAGCTTTCAAAAGAAGAGCAGAATCTTAAAATTCTGGAAAATCCGGAATACGGAGAGGTGATCTGCCGTTGTGAAAAGGTGACTAAGGCAGAAATCCTACAGGCAATCCATAATCCTCTGGGAGTTGACACCTTAACTGGGATTAAGTATAGAACACGCTCGATGATGGGGCGCTGCCAGGGCGGCTACTGCCAGATGCGCATTGCACAGCTGATGGAACAGGAACTGGGGAAAAAAGAAGATCAAATCCAATATGCGAGAAAAGGTTCTAATATGTTCTTTGGCAAAGTACGGCAGGAGGTGGAGTCATGAATGCAGAACGAAAAGAGATCCAGGTAGAACAGGTGGATGTTGTAATTATAGGCGGAGGACCTGCCGGGCTTGCAGCAGCAGCAGAACTTTACCGCCGCGGAATTAGTAACCTGCTGATCATTGAGCGGGAAAAGCAGCTGGGAGGCATCCTGCGCCAATGCATTCACGACGGATTCGGACTGACCCGCTTTCAGACTGCCTTAAGCGGCCCTGAATATGCACAGCGTTTCATTGACACTATAGAAGAACTGAATGTTCCTTACATAACAGATGCAACGGTACTGGAGGTGACCCGTGAAAGACAGGTGACGGCAGTTTCAAGGGAAGGCATGAGAACCTGGCAGGCAAAGGCAGTGGTCCTGACCATGGGCTGCCGGGAGCGGACTAGGGGAGCTATTGGAATTCCGGGTGAGCGGCCTGCGGGCGTATTTACAGCTGGGGTAGCACAGGCTTATATGAATCTGTTTAATACCATGCCGGCTAAGGAAGCTGTAATACTGGGCTCCGGAGATATCGGCATGATTATGGCCCGCCGGCTTACTCTGGAAGGGGCTCATGTAAAGGCTGTATTTGAAATCCAGCCTTATCCCAGCGGATTGCCGCGCAATATCGAACAGTGTCTTAATGATTATGACATACCACTGTATTTAAGTCATGGAATAACCGCAATTCATGGAAATACCAGGCTTACCGGCGTCACTGTCTCTCAGGTAGATGAGAATTTTATGCCCATCCCAGGAACAGAAAAAGAGTATCAGTGTGATACGCTCATTCTTTCCGTAGGCCTGATTCCTGAGAATGAACTATCCCTGGATGCGGGAGTTATCTTAGATGAACGGACCAGGGGAGCTTTTGTAGACGAATATTTCCAGACTGATGCAGAAGGGATCTTTGCCGCAGGAAACGTTCTTCATGTACATGACCTGGTTGATTTTGTCTCGATTGAGGCGGAGAGTCTGGCCGATTCAGTGGCGGAATACATAAAAGAGGGGAGTCTCAGACCAGCTTCCATTGCGATTAAAAGCGACTGCAATATCGGGTATACGGTACCTCAAAGAGTCAGCGGAACGAAAAAATTCACGTTGTCCTTAAGGGTAAAAAGACCGATGAAGGACTGCCGCATTGTTGTGCGCCAGGCCGGGAAGGAAGTGGCAGCTAAAAAGATGAAAAAAGCAATACCTGCAGAAATGATCCGCGTTGTCATTTCTCATGAAAAGCTGGTATCCGGCTCAGATTTGGAGGTGTGCGTAAAATGATGAAGGAATTTACCTGTATTATCTGTCCGAACGGGTGCGAAATAAGCGCAGATATAGAAATAAAAGAAAGCGGCGGCTTGATACGGTCCATAGATGGCGCCCTCTGTCCAAGAGGAGAGATTTATGTGAAGCAGGAACTGATTGATCCCCGCCGTAATATTGCAACTTCAGTTCTGGTAAAAGGAGGAATTCTTCCATTAGCCAGCGTACGTCTGACGAACCCGATCCCAAAAGCCAGAATCTTTGATGCCATGGAAGAGATAAAGAAGTGCAGTCTGACAGCACCTGTGACAGCCGGAACGGTTATCGTGGAAAATATTCTTGGATATGATGCAGATGTGATTGTGACAAAATCTGTGCCGGCAGGCGAACTGCAGAAATAATTAAGATCCGGCAATAGATAGCAGCCGTAAAACAATTCTGTTTTACGGCTCCTTATCGTATCAAAATATGGTACCAATCCGTTAAATGAAATAATCGGGAAATTCTTTTTTTAGTATGGTCTGATCTGCGAGTGCGGTGGATATGTGCCGGATCATGGCTTCAGAAGCCTTTTTCTTATCCTTGTCCATGATGGCTTTGCAGATGGCGGAGTGGTCGCTGATGACACGGTCTGATACATTGATCTGATAACTCAGCTTTCGCTGCCGGTCAAAGTGAGGCATGATGGTCTGCATGGTGTCATAGATAAAAGTCATACCGCATATATCATAAAATTCTTTGTGGAAAGCAATATCCAGAGTCAGAAATTTCTCGAAGTTCTCCCTCGGTCCGTTGGATGCGTAATCTTTTTGGAGCGTTATATAGTCATATAAGTTATCCAGGTGCTCCTGGGTGATAAAGTCACAGCTCATTTCTGCCAGCGGCCCCTCAATCATTTTCCTCATGGTACATACCTGTTCCACGATATTACTATCAATCAAAGAAACAAAAATCCCCTTTTGAGGATAGCTTTCGATCAAATGGCCATTGGTCAGTGAAAGAATGGCTTCTCTGACCGGAGTCCGGCTGATGTTTAATTCTTTTGAGATTTCTATATCAGAGATTTTTTGTCCTGGAGTGAACTCCAGGTTAATAATCTGGTCCAGAAGAAACCGAAGGGCATATTCACGTGCGGACTCTCCCGGATTTTGGGTAAACTTTTTCGTCATTTCAGCGCTCCTTTGTGTTATAGCTATGTCACGGAAAGATTCGGACATGGATATTTTAAATTGTAAACAATATATTACTTTTAAGAAAAATTAGCACAATAGATACAGTATACGGTACAAGTAATGTTTTTACCATGGATGAAAATAATAAATATAAATAAAAAATTATACAATTATCACATGAAAAGGGATTATTATCGTTGAAGTGCACAAAAAACAGAGGTTTTAAATGGATAAAAGAAACAAAATCCTTGTTAAAAAAATATTTATTATTGCTTTTCAAACACTGCCGTAGTATACTAATGCCATGAAAATATATTACTATTGAATTAATATATTTCTAAAATAATTTAATTGAACTCATAATTCGTAAGAGGAGGATTACACATGAAAAGGATGAAAAAAGTTTTATGCATGGCAATGGCGGTTGGTATGACTGTCTCATCCCTTGCTGGCTGCGGCAGCAGCACATCAGGTGCAGCGAAAGCTTCGGCTTCAGGTGAAACGCAGGCAGGAGCCCAGTCAACGGCTACCGGTGCTCCGATCAAGGTGGGAGTATCCAACATGGTAACCGGCCCTATGGCAGCCGGTGGGCTCCGTATGAAGCAGGCCGTAACCATGGCGTTTGAAGAAATCAACGCCAAAGGCGGAGTGCTGGGGGGAAGACCTTTGGAGATGGTTCTGGTTGATGACACAGGGACTCCCACAGGTGCGGTAAATGCAGTCAATAAGATTCTGGGTGAGAATGTTTCGGTGTCAATCGGACCTCATACTTCTCCCATGGCATCTGCAACTCAGGAATTATATCGGAAGGCAGGAGTACCGTTCATCAGCGCTGCTACCTCACCAAAGCTTTTAGAAGCACAGAATCCATACTTTTTCCGTATATCCGTTTCTGACGGAGCCGTTGGACCGGCTATGGTGGAGTTTGCCAAGGACCAGTTTGGTGCTGCAAAGGTTGGAGCTCTCTATGATACAGATGATTACGGTGTAGCGGCCGACAATGCCACAAAACTGTATTGCGAAAAGAATGGAATTGAATATTACTCAGAAGGATTTACATCTGGCGATAAGGATTTAACATCACAGCTTTCCAAAATAAAAGGCTGGGGACCTGATGTTATCTTTGATTTTTCTCATGACGCAGAGGCGGCTTTGATTGTCCGCCAGCTGGACGAGCTTGGTATGGGAGATCTTCCTCATGTTGGGCCTAATGCTCTGGCACAGTCCCAGACCTATGATTTATGCGATGCAAAACAGCTGGAAGGTACTTATGCATCTACAGATTTCTACGCTGATCAGACCAATGAGACCATGAAGAAATTCTTAGATGATTTTAAGGCACGTTGGGGAGCTGACGTGGAACGTTATGCAGCGATGTATTATACTGCAGCTTACTTAACCGCCGATGCCATTGAACGGGCAGGCTCCGATAAACCGGAAGATATTCGTAAGGCTCTTTCTGAAACAAAAGATTTTAATGCTGTATTTGGAAAGCTTAACTGCTCTGAGCAGGGAGAGATGAATACGAACCTTTATATTCTGGAGTTTAACGGAGAAAAGAATATGTCTGTATCCAAACAGGTATCCTTAGACTGATTATAAAAAGGGAATGAACGGCACCCGGCGGCTTAAAACAGCTGCCGGGTGCAAATAACGAGGAGGTACTACATATGCAGGTATTTGTACAGCTGCTCATAACCGGTATTGCCATGGGTTTTATCTATGCCCTGGTAGGTATTGAGTACACTCTTATCTGGAACGCAACAGGATTGCTCAATTTCAGCCATGATAAGTTCATTTTATTTGGAGCTTATATGTTTGCCGGTACCTATGTGCTGGGTCTTGGGCTTCCGCCGATACTAGCAATTCTTTTCACAATTCTTACCATGTTTTTATTAGGTATTGTCAGTGCGTTTGTAATTTTTAATCCGTTAAGCAAGCTTTCTACCAATTTATTCGCAGTGATCGGAACCGTTATCCTCGGCAGGATTATGATAGAGTCGGTTCGTCTGATCTGGGGGCCTCTTCCCTTTACACTGGATAATTTCATGAGAGGATCCATTCACTTTGGCTCTGTGGTAGTTTCAAAAGCGCATTTGGTGATTATTGTGGTATGTTCCTTAATTACCGCTGGCCTTCAGGTTTTCTTTAAAGCAACCAAGACCGGAAAAGCCATGCGTTGTGTATCGGAAAATAAAACGGCAGCATCCTTAATGGGAATCAATGTTCCCATGAACATCGCTTTTACCATTGGTTTATCGGCGATTGTCTGCGCCACCATCGGAATCCTGGTAATTCCTATCTTCAATGTAGAACTTCAAATGTCATCCATGATCGGTTTAAAAGGATTTGCCTCCGGTGTCATCGGCGGTTTTGGCTACCTTCCTGGGGCAATTGTGGGCGGTATCCTACTTGGAGTGGTTGAAATCTTTGGAAGTATGCTGATTCCGTCTGTTTATAAAGATTGTTTGTCATTTGTACTGTTAATCATTTTCTTGTTGGTGAGACCGTCAGGAATTCTGGGAAATAAGAGATAGGGGAGGAGGAAAGCAATGAAAATAAACAAAACATCGGCATTAATTGCAGCAGCAGCCATTGCTCTGGCAGCGATCCTACCCATGTTTATTTCCAATAACTATCATCTGAATCTGATGATCCAGGTATTAATTAATATCATTATAGTAGTGGGTCTTAATTTCATAACCGGGCTTACCGGTCAGATGAATCTGGGAACTGCCGGTATATTCTCTATGGGAGCATATACATCTTCCCTGCTGGCAACAAGACTTGGGATCAATCCATGGATTTGCTTAATCGCAGCCGTGGGCATGGGATTTTTAATAGGAATGGGTCTTGGCTATCCTTCCTTAAGGGTATCCGGAGTATATCTGGCCCTCACTACCATTGGTTTTTCTGAAATCGTCCGTATTCTGATGACAAATTTGACAGGCCTGACAGGAGGAGCATTGGGTGTAACGGGAATTCCCCCATTTTCTATCCTGGGCCATAAGTTCCAGACCAATAAAGAGATCTACTATCTCTATCTGGTCATAGCGGTCATTCTTATCTTTAACGCATACCGGATTGTTAACTCCAAATGGGGACGGGCTTTCCTGGCAGTTAAGGATAATCCGGATGCGGTGGAAGCAGGAGGGATCAACATTGCGTCCATTAAGATTTTAGCGTTTACCCTTGCCGCCGTTTATGCAACTGTGGCAGGAAGCCTTTATGCCCATTACGTTGGTTTCATCAATCCAAGTGCATATAACCTGGAGTATTCCATTAACTACGTTGTCATGCTGGTTATCGGAGGAATCGGTTCTGTGCCAGGCAATGTGCTCGGAGCGATTCTGGTTACTTTAGTGCCGGAATTTTTAAGATTCATGGAAAATTACTACTGGCTGGTATTTTCAATCATCACTCTGTTGTTTGTCATCTTTATGCCAAATGGTATCGTTTCTCTATTTAAGGGTAAGAAGAAGGCAGCAAAAGCAGGGAAAGGGGCGCAGGCAAATGGCAGATAACAGAGAAGGAAAATCTATTTTAACCCTGAAACATGTAACAAAACGCTTTTCCGGGCTGGTTGCGGTAAATGATCTGTCTCTGGATATGAAAGAACGTACCATTCATGCTTTGATCGGACCAAACGGAGCAGGCAAGTCAACTGCTATCAATATGATCACCGGCCTTCTGCCCTTAACAGAGGGTGATATCTACCATGAGAATACGAAAATAAGCGGTATGAGTGCTCATCAGATCGCCCAGACCAGCTGCAGCCGGACCTTCCAGAATTTAAAGTTATATCGTTCCATGACAGTGAAAGAAAACTTAATGATGGGGAATATGACAGACCGGAAGCAGGGCTTTGTGCCTTTTCTGTTTGATATTAAGAACGCATACAGGGAAGAGAAGCTTATGAATGAAAAGGCAGATCAGATCCTGGAGTTTATGGGATTAAAGGATCTTGCAGAAGAGTATCCGTCCAATATGCCTTATGGAAAACAGAAACTTACGGAGCTTGCCAGGTCTCTCATGTCAGATCCAAGACTTCTGTTCTTAGATGAACCTGCCGCAGGACTCAATCCCTCCGAACGTGTGGAATTTGTAAATATTATGCTGAAGGTATTTGATTCCGGCATCGATATTTTCCTCATTGAACACAATATGGATGTTATCATGAATATCAGCAATTATATTACCGTTATTAATTTCGGCGCTAAAATTGCCGAAGGCACACCGGAAGAAATACAGCAGGATCCGTTGGTAATTAAGGCGTATTTAGGCGACAGGTATAAACAGAATATGGCAAGGGGGGCTTCAAATGCTTAAAGTAAATGGCATTGACGTATATTATGGCAAGGTACAGGCTCTGTTTGACGTATCCATTGAAGTGGGCGACCGGGAAATTGTATCTATCATCGGAGCCAACGGAGCAGGAAAGACTACCCTGATGAAATCCATTATGGGAATCAATAAACCGAAAAACGGTACGATCGAATACAACGGCCAGGTCATAAGCGGTCTCCCTCCCCATAAAGTGGTAAGTAAAAAGATTGTTTATATCCCTGAGGGCCGGGAAATTTTCCCCAATATGACTGTTCAGGAAAATCTGGAAATGGGCGCCTATTCTGTAAAGTTATCAAAGGCAGAAATGGAGCGTCATCTGGAAGAACAGTACGATATTTTTCCAAGGCTTAAAGAACGGGCAAAACAAAAAGCCGGTTCCATGTCAGGAGGCGAGCAGCAGATGTTAGCCATAGCAAGAGGGCTTATGTCAGATCCGGAGCTTTTAATGCTTGATGAGCCAAGCCTTGGTCTTGCACCAGTCATTGTTGATGACATGTTTGATGTAATTGTCCGCGTAAATAAGGTAAGAAATATACCGATTGCTATCGTGGAGCAGAATGCATTTATGGCCATGTCCATATCTGACAGGACCTATGTATTGGAAGTGGGGAACCTTGTTACCCATGGAGAAAGCAAGGCACTGATGGATTCTGATGAAATTAAAAAAGCTTATCTGGGAGGCTGACGGCCTCCCACTGTTTACATAATGAATGGAGGTAAAAGAAATTGCGCGCTATTTATTTAGAAGAACCGTGGAAGGTTGCATGTATTGACAAAGAAAAACCAGAGCCAAAGGAAGGGCAGGCCCTTATAAAAGTACGGGCAGCAGGTATCTGCGGAAGTGATATCGGTGCTTACCGGGGAACCAATCCACTGGTATCTTATCCAAGGATTATCGGCCATGAGGTTGTGGGAGAGGTAATATCCATTCCGCAGGACAACAGGAAAGGAATAAAAGCAGGAGACCATGTGATCGTAGATCCCTATCTCTTTTGCGGAGAGTGCTACCCCTGTTCTATTGGACGAACCAATTGCTGTACCGATTTAAAGGTACTTGGCGTCCATGTGGAGGGAGGAATGTCCGACTATATGGTACATCCGGCAGATATGCTGTGGAAGCTTCCGGCAGATATGCCGTGGGATATTGCACCGATGGCAGAGCCTCTTACCATTGCCTTACATGGCATTCACAGAGGCGGTTTAAAGAAAGGGGAGCATGTGGCGATCATAGGGGCGGGCCCCATCGGACTTCTGGCAGCCATGTCAGCTCTGGCTTATGAGGCAGAGCCTATTGTTATTGACGTTGTTGCTGAACGCCTTTCCTTTGCAAAAGAGCTGGGAGTAAAATATACCATTCATTCAGCAGAAGAAAATCTGACAGAAAAGGTATTGGAATATACCAATGGCCGTTTGGCAGAGCTTGTTATGGAGTGTTCCGGTGCAAACCCGGCAGTCCGTTCTGCCCTGGACATTACAGCGAATGCAGGCCGGATTACGTTGACCGGCTGGCCGAAAAAAGAGACTCCGCTCCCTACCGATATGATCACCAGAAAGGAAATTGATATCCGCGGTGCCCGTACCAGTGCCAATGAATTTGAAGAAGCCATTGAGCTGATCCATTCAGGCAGGGTAGATGTGAGAAAAATACTGACCAAAACCGTTACGATGGAAGAAACCCCGGCAGTAATCGCCGATATTGAACAGAATTCCGGTAACTATATGAAAGTAAACGTGATTCTGTAACAGATGACAGGCGAAAAATCATACAGTAAAAAATGATGATTGACAAATAAAGCATTAGAACGTATAATTGTCTGGATCGAAGATATAAGTATCTGATTTACAATTAAATATGCTTCATTAAGAGGGAGTAGTTTTAATGCATCATCAACATCCTGACTGACAAAGGGCAGTCTGGTGGTGCATGCCAGACAATGGTTACCAGACTTTTAATGTATTTATTCTGAACATTTAATATTTTTCAGAATAAGTGCATTAAAAGTCTTTTTCTTTTTCCTTTTAGGGCAATAATAAATCAGAGAGATCAAAAGTACATGTTGTTACAGGCTGTCCGTATGGGCAGCAGAATGGAGGAAAGTTTGAAAGACTGGTATCAGAAAACAGAAGAAGAAGTTTTAGAAGCGCTTCACACATCAAAGGAAGGCTTAAGTGCAACAGAAGCAGCCGGACTTCTTGCCAGCAAGGGAGAAAATATTCTGGAGGAGGGAAAGAAAAAAAGCACCCTTCAAGTATTTGCCGAGCAGTTCCGTGATCTGCTGGTGGTCATTCTGATTGCAGCGGCTGTCATTTCTATGCTTTCAGGAAATGCAGAAAGTACCATCGTTATCGTAGCGGTTATTGTGCTGAATGCAGTTCTTGGAACCGTGCAGCATGAAAAGGCCCAGAAGTCTCTGGCAAGCTTAAAGTCCTTATCGTCACCAACTGCCAAGGTGATCCGGGATGGACAAAAGGTTGAGATTGCTTCAAAAGGTGTGGTTCCCGGAGATGTCCTGCTTCTGGAAGCCGGAGATATGGTAGTGGCTGATGGACGAATCCTTAATAATTATTCCCTGCAGGTAAACGAAAGCTCCTTAACCGGCGAATCTACCAATGTGGATAAGGAAGAAGGGGCTCTTGATACAGAAGCACCTCTGGCAGACCGGACCAACATGGTTTATTCCGGAAGCCTGGTTACTTACGGCAGAGCGGTTGTAGCTGTCACCGGAACAGGAATGGATACGGAGATCGGAAAGATCGCCAGCCTGATGAATGCGACAAAGGAGAAAAAAACACCTTTGCAGGTCAGTCTGGATCAGTTTTCCAGCCGGCTTGCCATGGTCATCATGGTAATTTGTGCCATGGTGTTCCTGTTGAGCATTTACCGTAGAATGCCCCTTCTGGATTCCCTGATGTTTGCTGTGGCTCTTGCAGTTGCTGCGATTCCGGAGGCCTTAAGCTCCATTGTAACCATTGTACAGGCAATGGGAACACAGCGAATGGCAAAAGAAAATGCCATTATTAAGGAATTAAAGGCGGTGGAAAGCCTTGGATGCGTTTCCGTCATCTGTTCTGATAAGACCGGAACACTGACCCAAAATAAGATGACTGTAAAGGATATCTATGTGGATGGCAAAGTCTGTCAACCGGATGAGTTAGACCTTCGCAGCCAGCTCCATCGGTATCTTCTTTACGATGCACTGCTGACCAACGATTCCTCTATTGTAGAAGGAAAGGGGATCGGAGATCCTACGGAGTATGCCCTTCTTGAAATGGCAGGAAAAGTCAGCTTAAGCCATGATCTCATCAGAGAAATGATGCACCGTCTGGAAGAGATTCCCTTTGATTCCGACCGGAAGCTGATGAGCACCAAATACCAGCTCCATGGCGTTCCTACCATACTGACAAAGGGTGCGGTGGATGTATTGCTGTACAGGACCACCCACATCCGTACCTCGGAAGGAGTCAGGGAACTGACAGAAAAAGACCGGGAGAATATCCTGGAGCAGAATATGAAATTTTCAGAGAATGGACTTCGGGTGCTTGCTTTTGCCTATAAGGAAGTGGAAGAAGACCATGTGCTTTCCTTAAAATCAGAAAACGACTTTATCTTTATTGGGCTTATCTCCATGGTTGACCCGCCGAGAGAAGAGTCTAAGGATGCGGTAGCCGATGCCAAGCGGGCAGGAATCCGGCCGGTAATGATCACCGGAGATCATAAGATCACGGCAACTGCCATAGCAAAACAGATCGGTATTTTCGAAAAGGGTGATATGGCTGTTACCGGCGCAGAATTAGATGCTATGACCGATGAAGAACTTGACTTGAATATTACTAAGACTTCCGTATATGCCAGAGTATCGCCGGAAAATAAGATCCGCATTGTGGACGCATGGCAGAGACGGGGAAATGTTGTTTCTATGACAGGAGACGGAGTCAATGATGCGCCTGCCTTAAAGAAGGCCGACATCGGAGTGGCTATGGGAATCACCGGTACGGAGGTTTCCAAGGATGCTGCATCTATGATTCTGGCAGATGATAACTTTGCAACCATTATTAAGGCAGTTGCCAACGGCCGTAATGTTTATCGGAATATAAAAAATGCCATTCAGTTTTTGCTGTCCGGCAACATGGCTGGAATCCTTTCCGTCCTGTATACATCGATTATGGCTCTTCCTGTGCCCTTTGCACCGGTTCATCTGCTGTTCATTAACCTGCTGACTGATTCACTTCCGGCAATCGCTATTGGCATGGAACCTGCGGAGCACGGACTGCTTAACAGGAAGCCAAGAGATCCAAAAGAGGGAATCCTGTCAAAAGAATTTATGCTTAAGATACTGGTGCAGGGCGCTCTGATTGCCATATGTACCATGACGGCTTTCCATATCGGATTAAAGCAGGGAAGTGCAGCTACAGCCAGCACCATGGCCTTTTGTACCCTGACCCTTTCCCGGTTGTTCCACGGATTTAACTGCAGAAGCCGCCAGTCTATTTTCCGGCTGGGTTTTGCAACCAACTGGTACAGTCTTGGGGCATTCCTTGCAGGTGTTTCCCTGTTAAGCCTTGTTATGTTTGTACCCGTCCTTGAGAAGCTGTTTTCCGTAGCTCCCCTTACAGCCAGTCAAATCGGCATCATATATGGTCTTGCAGTCATTCCTACGATCATCATACAGCTGGCAAAAATCATAAAGGAAAACAGGAAATAATTGCTTCAAAAAAAGAGGTTCAACCGTAAAAAAAGTGTTGAACCTCTTTTTTAAAAATGTTAAAATATTTCAGTACATAAAATTAAATATGGAGAAAGGAACGACACATGACAGGACAACTTTCACTAAAAGTGAGAAATTGCGGACCGCTGTCCAGGCGGACGAAATTCCAAATTCTTGCCCTGGTGCCGATTTATTTTATTGTTGCAGGTCTCTTACTGCAGCCGTTCGATGAAATCTGGAGGGGTATCATTACAATTGTCAGGGAGCCAGATTTCCTGATTACGGATTATTTTGCCATTGGCGGCGTAGGAGCTGCTTTTGTTAATGCGGGTGTATTAACCTTATTAAGTATTGCAATTGTATATTTTCTTGGTATGGAGATGAGCGGCCATACTATAACCTCATGCTTTCTTATGTTTGGTTTTTCTTTGTTTGGGAAAAATATCATGAACATATGGGCTATTATGCTGGGCATCTGCCTGTATTCTTATTATCACAAAACTTCCATTACACGTTATATTTATATTGGCTTTTACGGAACCTCATTGTCCCCGATCATCACTCAGATCATGCAGATCGGCAATTTACATTTGGCGTCCAGGCTGATTTTAAGCATTTTTGTTGGATTAGGAATTGGATTTGTACTTCCGCCCCTGTCCACTCATACGCACTACGCCCACAAGGGATATTCTCTCTATAATGTGGGATTTTCCGCCGGCATCATTGCCACGGTGATTGTATCCCTGATGAAATCCTTTGGAATTTCCATAGAGTCAAGGCTGATATGGTCTGAGGGCAACAATGAGCTGTTTGCAAGGTTGCTTCTGTTTATGTTTTTTGGTATGATAATATTTGCATTCCTGTTATCAGAGAATGTTGGAAAGCGTTATCTGGAAATACTGAAAACCTATGGTCTCAGCGGAACCGATTATGTAAAGAGTGAGGGATTTGGGCCTACACTTCTTAATATGGGAATAAACGGAATTGTAGCAACATTGTTTCTTGTTATGTCAGGAGGTGCGTTAAACGGACCTACGATTGGAGGGATATTCACCATTGTAGGCTTCAGTGCAACAGGAAAGCACCTGCGAAACATTCTCCCTATCATGATGGGAGTGGTACTAGGAGGAGCGATCCAGAACTGGAGCATTACGGATCCCAACGCTCTTCTTGCACTTTTATTGTCTACAACCCTTGCACCGATTGCCGGTGAGTTCGGCATTACAGCGGGTATTATAGCCGGATTTTTACATTCTGCTGCTGCGCTTAATGTAGGCATTGTTTACGGCGGAATGAACCTTTATAACAATGGCTTTGCAGGTGGCCTCATAGCCACCTTCCTGGTGCCGGTGTACCAGTCTGTCCGGGACAGAAGAGCACGGGCCAAGGTCCATGATTCCTTATAGCTTCATGAGAAACGGAAGCCGGAATGAAATTAATTTGAGAACAGGAAAATTTGGAGATGTTGTATCAGATAAAGGATGGGACAGTCAGTGCCGGAGACAGCCTGATTCTGTCGCATATTGACTTTGAAATACACGGCAGTGAAAAAATAGCGGTGGTAGGAAACAATGGAGCCGGAAAAACCACACTTTTAAAACTGATAGCCGGGGAAGTGGATCTGGACCGTGATGATAAACGGCAAGGCCCTGGAATCATCAGTTCCAGAAAACTAATGGTCGGATACTTAAAACAACAGGCATTTGATGATAAGGAAAGGACAGTAGAGGAAGAACTGCTGTCTTCCTGTCCTGCCTGGGATCCCTTTGCCAGGGAACGGTTTGAATATGAGTGGGAATATGATACGCTGTTTACCGGGGTTGGATTTACAAAAGAAGATAAGAAAAAAAGGATTTCCCAGTTCTCCGGCGGAGAACAGACAAAGATTGCCCTTATCCGTTATCTGCTGTTAAAACCGGATATCCTGCTTCTGGATGAACCCACCAATCATCTGGATGTTCAGGCTACGGAATGGCTGGAGCAGTATATGAAGCAGTATGAAAAATCAGTGGTAATGGTATCCCATGACCGCTTTTTTCTGGACCAGACGGCATCTGTGGTATATGAATTATCGGGAAAGAGGCTTACCCGTTACCCTGGAAACTATACCCATTACCGGGAAGAAAAGAGGAAAGCGGTCAGGATACAGACGAAGGCCTATGAACGGCAGCAGGAAGAGATCAAACGCTTAAATGATTTGGTGGAACGGTTCAAGAATAAGCCCCGGAAAGCCTCGTTTGCCAGGGCAAAAAGGAAGGCGATGGAACGGATGGGTCCGGCAGTGAAACCGGTGGAAGATGATATCCACATGTTCACAGGGCCTTTGGAGCCAGCCTTTTTAGGAAGCAAATGGGTCTTTGAAGCGGAACACTTGAAAATCGGTTATGACCATCCTCTCATAGAACTGACTATGAGGATCCGAAGGGGACAGAAGATAGGAATCCTGGGTCCAAACGGGGCTGGAAAAAGCACCTTTTTAAAAACGGCGGCAGGTCTTATTCCCCCGGTCTCCGGGGAGTTTTCTCTGGGAAACCAGATTACCATCGGCTATTTTGATCAGCATTCTTCTGAGATAGACTCTGATAAATCCGTTGCCCGGCATTTTCATGATCTGTTCCCTTCCCTGACAGAAAAAGAGGTCAGGAGCATATTGGGGGCATATTTATTTGGTGGAAAAGAGGCTGGAAAACGGGTGAGCCTCCTGTCGGGAGGAGAAAAGGCAAGGCTTGTTCTGGCAGAGCTTTTGCAGAGCAGACCGAATTTTCTGATCCTGGATGAGCCGACCAACCATATGGACATCAGGGCAAAAGAAACCCTGGAATCTGCATTCCGGGCTTATACGGGCACCATTTTGTTTGTATCCCATGACCGTTATTTTCTAAGCCGGGTGGCAGAATCGGTTCTCATCTTTGAGAATCAGTCCGCTTTTTACTATCCTTTCGGTTATGAGCATTATCTGGAAGGTCGCAAAAGGGCAGAGAAGGGGGAAGGTCTTGCGGCACAGATCAGGGCGGAGGAGCAGGCTCTGATCGCCGGAATACGTGCAGTCCCCAAGGCAGAAAAACACAGGTTAAGAGAGATACCGGTGGAAGAAGCCTATCTGGACTGGAAGCTAGGTCTGGTTATGGAACGTCTTTTACCGGCAAGAGACAGGGTGATGGAATTGACAGCTGCCATGGAGGAGATGAAAGAAAGGTGGCTGGGATCGGGAGATTTCTGGAAGGAAGAAACGTGGAAAGAGTCCGGCCGCTACGAGGAACTAAAGGAAGAGCAGCAAAAGGCATGGGAGGACTGGCATGAGCTGTGCCTGGAATGGTTTGATACAGCGTATGAAGAAGGCATGTAAAAACTGTTAAAAAATAAATTTGCGTGGAGAGTAAATAAAAAATGAGCTTTGAGAGTGGCTATTCGGCCTATCAAAGCTCATTTTTTATACTGTTTTGTAACGGGGCAATATTGCGGCAGCCCTATGTAATCTGAGAAGGTTCCTTCTTATTAATACTTGCCGGTGTAATCATAGATTGTTGAAGTGCCTGTATAAAAATCCGGTTGTGCGCTATCAAAGGAAGGAACGTATTCCTTATGAAAATCCGTTTGTTCTCCATTTAATTTGAATTTTCCAACTTCCTGCTGCAGTGTCTCAGACTGTGCGGCCAGCTCTTCACTGGAAGCGGAGCTTTCTTCTGCGGTTGCTGCATTTGTCTGTATGACTGCAGAAACCTGTGACAGGCCCTGGTTGATCTGGTCGATTGCCACCACCTGCTGGGAAGAAGCGGATTCAATTTCCCGGATCGCCTGTTCCAAAAACTTTGATTTTTCTTCTACTTCCTGAAGGATTTTAGCGGCATCAACTGACATCTTTCTGCCTTCGGTAACGGCTTCTACGGAATGAACGATAAGGTTTGCCGTTTCCTTTGCCGCTTCCGCAGATTTGGTCGCAAGGTTCCGAACCTCATCCGCTACCACTGCAAACCCCTTTCCGGCGCTGCCGGCACGGGCGGCCTCAATGGCGGCATTTAATGCAAGAATGTTTGTCTGGAAAGCGATGTCCTCAATCACTTTCGTGATGCTGGAGATTTCTTCGGAAGTTGCGTTGATTTTATTCATAGATGCATTCAGGCTTTGCATGCGTATATTGCTTTCGTTGACTCCGGCTGCATTCTGTTCTACGTACTCAGATGCCAAACGGACATTATCCGCATTCTGGCCGGCCTGTTTTGCTACTGTGGCTATGGCAGCGTTAAGCTCTTCCACGGTTGCGGCTTGTTCCGTAGAACCGGAAGCCAGGGCCTGTGCTGCGGAGGATACCTGTCCTGCGCCGGAGTTTACCTGATCGGCTGCTGTGTTTATAAGAAGCAAAGTCCGGTTGAGATCCTTCTCGATCTTTCGAAGGGCAAGTCCGAGCACGTCTTCCTCAGAACGAAGGGGAACTTCCTGTGTAAAATCTCCGTTGCTGATTTTTTCGGCAATGAGCACCTGATCCCGGATGCCAGCCAGCATAGTGGTAAAGGAGGCGGCAAGCTGACCGGTCTCATCTTTGGAGTCAACATCCTTTAAGTCAACATCCACATGACCAAGAGCGATTTTATCGGCAGCCTTTACAATCTGTCCGATCGGCAGGCTGATCATACGGGAAATTCTTAAGCCCAGGTATACGGCAATGGCTGTTCCTGCTAAAATGATGAGGCAAAGAACAACCGTCAGGATGAACGCGGTAGAATCGTTGTTTTCACTGGTCTCGTTAGCCACCCTCATCCGGACATCCACCAGCTTGTCAAAGTTGTCAAACATCCTTTGGATGTTGTCCTTCTCATCATCGAAAGCGTGTAATGCCGTGTCCTTAGACCCTTGTTTGGCTACGTTTAAGCATTTTTGGATGGAGGGATCAAAGGAATCCGTAAATAATTGAGTTGCCTCGTCTATTAAAGCGAGAGCTTCTGAATTCTTGATACTTGTCCGGTACTCGGCGGAACTACTAAGAAAGTTGTTTTTTGCTTCCACATAGCTTTTCTCCAGGGATTCCAGTTCCATGGTATCACCGGCATGGCTGGCCATAGCGTTGGCATCTGCACGAAGCTGATACAGATTTTTGGTGGCAATGTTTAAGTCCTTCATGGGAACCGTCTGCTCTTTGTACAAAAAGGTGTCCTTCTTGTTGATTTGGGACATGCCCCAAACCCCTGTGATGCCGATTACAAGTATAATAAATACCATGCTGAGAAAGGCTGTAAGCAATTTTTTGGTAATACTGTAGTCTTTGAATTTCTTCATACTGATACCTCCTAGTTTTTCATCATTTTCTTATGTATGATCGTTTCCATTTGGTTGATATGTTCCTCAAAACATGTATTGGTGTATACATACAACGTCTGAGGCTCCGTCTTCGGTATACAATATGAATCAATATTTTGTGAACATCCTATGGCAGCGGTTTTACCAGATTTCTGCCATCCATTTTTAGACAAATATCGACATTGTTCATTATATAATACAAGATTATTGTTTGTCAATCTAAAGAAAAATAGTATTAATGATAGAATATAAAATTATTTTTGTGGAAAATAAAAGGTATTTTTTATAAAATTTTGAACATTTAATTTTGATGAACAATTTAGGGCTGCAGGTTGCAATTATCCGATTGACTATTCAATATATTGTGCAATATACACATGACAAATGTCATATATCTAATTACATTAGTAATAAATGCATAAAAAATATTGACTTTTTCCTTGGAGTTGTTATGATGATTACAGAGAAAGGGGGTTAAACATGAAATATCAGAAAGGGAAGAGAAAAGTTATAGTGGCCGGACATATTTCCCTGGACATTACACCGGTATTTAACAACAGCGGTGACCAGAAGTTTTCTGCTCTTTTGCGTCCGGGTAAGCTTTTGCGTGTGGGAAAGGCGCAGATATCCACAGGCGGGGCTGTTTCCAATACGGGGCTGGGTCTCCATGCCTTAGGAGCCGACGTGCTTTTGATGGCAAAGGTCGGAAATGATGACTTCGGCCTGATATTAAAAGAAAAGATCAGGCAGAGCGGATGTGAGAGCAGCATTCCGGCAGTGGAGGGGGAATCCACATCCTACACGGTGGTGATAGCTCCAAAGGGTTTTGACCGGTTTTTTATCCACGATCCCGGGTGCAATGATACGTTTTGCTGCATGGACGTGGATTTTGAGCAGGTGTCAGGGGCTTCCCATTTTCATTTTGGATATCCCACGCTGATGCGCAGATTTTATAAGAACAACGGGGAAGAACTGGTCAGCCTTTTTAGAATGATCAAGGAACTTTCCCTTACCACATCCCTGGATTTAACGGCAGTAGATCCTGATTCTGAGGCGGCTGGCTGTAACTGGGAGAAGATCCTGGCATCTGTGCTTCCTTACGTGGATTTCTTTGTTCCAAGCATTGAAGAACTGGGGTACATGCTGGACAAAAAGTTGTATGACAAATGGCAGGAAAGGGCAGGCGGAGAGGACGTTACATCCATACTTTCCTTAAGCGAGGATGTGGAGGTACTTGCTGACAGGGCGCTTAATCTGGGAGCAAAAACCGTATTGCTAAAATGTGGAGCGGCCGGCATGTATTTAAAAACCGCACCGGAGCATTTTCTGGAAGGCTGGGGTGCAATTGCCTGTTTCCAGAACAGCTTTGTTCCTGACCGGATCCTCTCAGCTACCGGGGCAGGGGATACGAGCATTGCTGCGTTTATAAAGGCAATGCTGGATGGATTAAGACCTGAGGAATGTCTGGAGCTTGCAGCGGCAACAGGAGCTTCCTGCGTGACGGCTTATGATGCCATCAGCGGACTACTGCCCTTTGAGGCTCTTAGAGAAAAGATTGAAAACGGGTGGGAACAACAGAACATCATACACCCATAAAAAACTATAAAATAGGAGGAAAAAGATATGTTGATCACAATGAAGGCAATTTTAGAGCTTGCGGAAGTAAAAAACATAGCAATAGGGGCATTTAACATTACTTCCCTGGAAGGGATCCAGGCGGTGCTGCAGGCTTCGGAAGAATTAAACCAGCCGGTGATCCTGCAATTTGCCCCGGTGCATGAGGCCATCATCTCCATGAATATCATTGGTCCAATTATGCTCATGATGGCAGAAAGGGCTTCCGTACCGGTAGCCGTGCATCTGGATCACGGCGATGATTTAAGCATACTGAAGAAGGCCCTGGATATGGGATTTACTTCAGTCATGTATGACGGTTCTGCCCTGTCCTTTGAGGAGAATGCAGCCAACACAAGGATTGCAGTTGAGATGGCAGGGACATACGGAGCATCTGTGGAAGCGGAAATCGGCGCCATGGGAAGACAGGAATTCTCCAGTATAGGGGAGGGAGAAGAGGGCGAAGCCACGGAAGGCTGCTATACGGACCCGGAGCAGGCGGAGAGATTTGTAAAAATCACGGGAACCGATGCCCTGGCATGCTCCTTTGGAACGGTTCACGGACTTTACATTACGGAACCAAAGCTGGATTTTGACCGGATCAGTCAGATAAAAAGCAGGATCGGACTTCCCATTGTCATGCATGGAGGCTCCGGTGTCAGCGGCCAGGACTTCCGTAAGTGCATTAATAACGGCGTCCGCAAGATCAATTATTATACATACTTAGCGAAGGCAGGCGGAATGCATGTAAAAGAAAAGTCCATGGAGTCGGAAGGATATGTATACTATCATGATGTGACCTTATGGGGAATTGAAGCCATGAAGAAGGATGTGCTTCATACCATAAAAGTATTTTCCAATTTGGAATAAGGAGGTTTCCGATGAAACGTTCAGAAATTAACAAGGCATTAAGGGATATGGAAGGGATGGCTAAGGCATGCGGTTTTGCCCTTCCCCCATTTTGCCATTTTACGCCGGATGAATGGAAGAAAACAGGCCATGACTATGATGAGATCCGTGACAACATGTTAGGCTGGGATATTACGGATTTTGGAATGGGCGACTTTGATAAGGTGGGATTTTCTCTGATCACACTGCGAAACGGAAATGTGAACATGGAGAAATATACAAAGCCATATGCGGAAAAGCTGCTTTATATTAAGGAAGGCCAATCCGCAGCCATGCATTTTCACTGGACGAAAATGGAGGACATTATCAACCGGGGTGGAGGAAATGTGCTCATCCGTGTCTATGAGTCCACAAAAGATGGAGAATTTGCGGATACGGATGTGACCGTTCACAGTGACGGGCGGGAATACAGGGTGGCTGCAGGGACCCAGGTAAAGCTGTGTCCGGGAGAGAGCATTACCATCTATCCGGGACTGTACCATGATTTTGAACTGGAGCCGGGAACCGGTCCTGTACTTTTGGGAGAGGTTTCCATGTGCAACGACGACAACGGGGATAACCGGTTTTACCTGCCTGCCGGGCGTTTCCCGGAAATTGAAGAGGATGAGCCTCCCTACCGTCTTCTTTGCAACGAATATCCGGCAGCGGAATAAGGCGTTTGAAAACCTGGATTCTCAAGAGAGCAGCATAAGAATGTTACATTTGTCATCTGAAACTCATTACATTGTGCACATGTTTTAAAAAGTAACTCATGATATTATAAAAATGTAGCAAATACAACAAACATATTGTGTACAAGGAGGAAGCAACATGAAAAAAAGCACAAAAAAATTAACGACAATGTTAATTTGTGCAGCTCTTGCAGGAATCTCTCTTGCAGGGTGCAGCAATGGGGAGCCAGAGACAAAAGCGCCTGAGACAACGGCAGCCGCCACTACGGGAGCGGAGACAAAAGCAGCCGCAGAGACAAAGGCGGCCGCAGAGACAAAGGCAGCGGTAAAATCTGAGTCCGGCGTCAATATGGCTGATGCCAATGTGAAGAAAAAAGATCCAAGCAAACACTACAAATTCGGATATACCTGTATGGATGGTACAAACCCCTTCTTCGTTACCATTGAGAAGACCATGCGGGAAATGGTCGAGGCCCAGGGCGATGAGCTTATTTCTGTGGACCCGGCTAATGATGTAACCCTTCAGATCACCCAGGTGGAAGATTTGATTTCCCAGAGTATTGATGCCATGTTCATGAACCCGGCGGAAGCGGAAGGCATACTGCCGGCCCTGGATCAGTTAAAGGCGGCAAATGTTCCCATCGTAGGCTTTGATACGGAAGTGGCTGATTTGTCTTATCTGATTTCCTACACAGGATCCGATAACTATAATGCCGGTTTCGTATGCGGCGAAGACCTGGTTAAGAAGTGTCCGGAGGGCGGAGATATCATTGTACTTGATTCCCCTACCATGAATTCCGTAACCGACAGAACCAACGGTTTCCTGGATGCAATTAAAGGACATAACTTTAACATCGTAGCCCAGCAGGATGCAAAGGGTAACTTACAGGTTGCCATGGGCATAGCAGAAGA